>PAIY01000077.1 GCA_002704825.1 Phycisphaeraceae bacterium | reverse complement strand
TCGAGTCGGCCTGCTGGGTGGGCCTCTTTTGCGTGCGCGTCAACTATTCAAACTGGGACCATTTTGCGTGCGCACTTCCACCTAAGGCTTCGAGCCAATTCGCCATGTCGAGATGCGGCGGATCCGTCAGGTTTACTGGCCCAGGACATTACTGGTGATATCCGCAATGGGAGGCCGGATATTGGTGCATATGAAGTTGAGTCGTTTGGAGCCACAGTAGTCACCATTGCTCCACTGGACACACGTTATCGCATGGAAGTAAAGATTCAGCATCGAAACAATGATATAGTTTCGGCTGAGGATACTTTTTATGTGCCTGAAGAATCCCGCATTACTATACAACCAATGTTGGCAACCGTTTCCAATGAAGAAGGAGATACAGATTATTCATTGACCTCAAAAATACTCTGGCACACAGAGCATTATATATTAAATGGTCAATCAACCTCAAGCCCTTGGGTTGAGTTCTCAGTATCTGAAGAATTGGCGGATATGAGTTCCTTGGAAATTGTTGTAACAAGTAATTATGTCATAAGTTCGCAGAATCAGGGGGATGATTCTGGCCATACAGAGGGTGATAATGATTCGGAAGGATCAGATGATAGTGATGGCGAAAATTCTGATGATGGCTTGTCGAATCAGGGTGCCATTGCAGTTGTGAGTACACCTGGTATGGATACGCGTGAACGATTTCAGATTGACGTTTACCACCGAAATGAAGACATGGTTAATACCAAGGATGTTGGATTTGCTCACGAAGGAGATACAGTTGATCTGAGAGATAACCAGATTTTATCTTCATCTACCTATGGTCAAAGTTTCTCTTACCCACTAACGCAATTGAGGACATGGAGTTTCCCCACATATAGTTTGTCTAATGCTAGTATGGAGTATCCTCCCACTTCATTCTTTGCTAATAAAGAAAAAGCAAGTACAGCTAATCATATCCTGGTCTACAGCGATCACAACATTGAACTGGATGGTGGCCAAAGTGTTGAAACGCTGGTTCAGATTGATAGTCTGGATACACGACATAGATACGAAGTTCAAGTAAAGCATCGTCATAATAATGCGGTTTCATCAATTGACACGATTTGTGGTTATGAGAACGATATTTTCAATATTTATCCCAATTACGCCCAAATTACAGGTATAAATTCAGATATCCATACTTTGATTCGGCTCCCTACCTGGAATATTACCGGTTATCTGCTACCCGATCAGACAGTCATTGCGGACCCCGTGTCCAGCTTTGTGATGACCGACGATCATGCGGATAGTCAATCTTTGGTCATTACGGTCTACCAGGACATTGAACTGATCACACCGCAACAAAATGATAATGGCGATCCACAGGACCCCGGAGAAGTTACATCTGTAGAATCTATTGTTAGCATTGCCGGAATCGACACCCGCAACCGCTATCAATTGGCCGTTCATCACCGTAATAAGGAACAAATATCGTCTTCTGACCAGTACTATGTCAATGAGAATGCTACCGTATCCCTGTATGATTATCGCATACACATCTCAGATATGTACGAGGGATCACGAGAATACAACATTGATCATTTGCTGACATGGCAGCATGATGGATTTAGTTTACTTTTAGGAAGTCTTGACCAGGCTAACCCAACTTTTGTCGCCAATGATCAAGTGGCCGTCACTTTCAACAATATCATTGATATCTATTCAGATTATCACTTTCATTCTCCTATTAATGGACCGCTGGAAACCACTGTTGAGTTGTTGGCAGATACCGCTTCAACTTTGGATACCTATCGTCGGTATGAAGTCCAGATACGCTATCGCAATCGAGAAAAAATCTTTGGTACAACGGACCAGTACCTGATGCGTGAAAACGCTCAGATCGAACTATTTCCCACGTTTGTAATGGTGTCAGACGATCTCAATCCAACACGCGAGTTTAGTCTGACCACCGTTCGTTCCATGTGGAATGTGACGGATTTTGAACTCGAACACGGTCAGATGGACACGGGTGAAAACTCCTTTATTGTCTCACATGAAAAATCCGATCAGAGCAAGAACAATCGCATTGTTGTTTTCGGTGATTACTCGATCCAGCAGTCCGAAGCTTCTGTCCAGATAGCTGGACTTAATACATACAAACGTTACATCTATGACATGCAGATAACGGCTGCTACGCCCAACCGTGATTTCAGTATCGGGGAATTCTCGTGGTCAACGAAGGTAGATACCGAAGCGCTTGGATATGATCGTGTTGAAAACCTGATTGTTCGTCAGGAATATCCCGGTGTTGCTTTGGGATCAATGGAGCCACAGATTAGTTATGCGCTGGGTGAAGTTCACGGTCATAACAAGGTAGTCTACATCGGTAATCTGATTGAAGATGCTGAACTTTCTGGCTGGTTCCAAGATGATTCATTGACTCGGCCGGGACAATATACCTACCAAGTCTATTCTCAACTCTTTGCAGACGGTAAGCCTCAGCAACTCATCGCTGGTGATCAAATTGTGTTTGATACAGCTAACGAGTCTTTGCCAGACGATGGAACCAATCAAGACGATGACGCGCTGCCGTTAGCTCAATTGGTAGCCAGTCCAGGTGATGGGCAGGTTGCACTGTCTTGGAGTTACCCATCGCAATTATCTGATGGTGCTCAAACTGATTTGGATATTGCCAACATCACATTGATTTGCGATGACCCTGAAATTTCCAGCACAACCTTGTCAGCATCATCGCGCTGGTATCTTGCCAAGAATCTGTTCAATGGCAAGAGCTATGGTTTTGCAATCAAGACAGAGGATCATGCTGGCAATGTCAGTGTGTCGCCATTGGTTTTTGTTACGCCGATGGGTGGTTTGGATGTGGACTTTGAGGTTGCAAGTACAGAAGGGATTGCAGGGCTTAATTCCGCACATCTGGTCTGGCGATTCGATGCTGAAAACTCAGAGCTTCAGAGTCAGGAAATCATCGGCTTCCTGGTTCATCGTGATGATGGTACGGGGCCGATGTTGGTGGCTGCGCTTCCAACGTCCCAGGATCCCAAGAAGATTTATTACCGTTTCAATGATAGCGGATTGGATGTCCAGACTCAGTACACCTATACGATCACAACAATTGACAAGGCCAACCGTCAGTCAGTTGGAAAACAGATTGTGGTCATGACTCAGGATCCTTCCGCACTGGAAGCTGCTGGCAAAGTCTATCGTGCACTCTTTACTGAGAACGAAACTGAACCACTGATGTCCGGTAGTGAGTTGCGTTGGACGGGTTCTGAATTGGGCGCTTACCCCGGTTTAGTCGGTAAGGCTGCTTTCCCACAGCAGATTGTCATGAATTCAGACAATGGGGTTACAACCTGCACGATTCCTTCACGGGACGAACCCTCGCAGTTTTTCCAGTCTTTGATTCCTGAAAGCTTTCTATTTTCCGCGCAATTTACTTTGACAGTGGAAGGGAATAATCCATTTAATCAAGGCGTGACGGTTCTTGAGTTACTCAATCAAGATGATGGTTTGGCATTTGTTTTGGATGATCCTTTCCGCAATCACACGGTTTTACTGATGCAGATCTATCAGGATCGAATCGTGCTAGGCAATCGTGTCGGACGGTATTTCCATGGTGGGAAGAAGCACACCTATACCGTGACACGGGTTTTGGATGAGATTCGTTTATACATTGATGGGCAGGAACTGCCCATGTCGGTTACCAGTGACAGTGGTGACACGCGTGACGAAGAAGGTGATGCGTTTGTCCGCTTTGGGGCACGCAGTTCCAATCAGAACATCATCACAAAATGGGAATCACTTTCGTTCGTAGTGGGCTATGCGGATTATTACCCAACTGGCCAGCCGATGCTTGACAATTCCATACCAAACCGGATTGCTGATCTGGAAGTATCGACGACACTCAATGGTCAGCCCATCAATCGCCAGATACTTGCCAGTTGGTCACCTTCGGAGGAACCGGATGTTGTCGCCTATCGATTGACGGTTGAGTCTGCACCTAATTTTGAAGCTTATGTTTATGCTGATACACCAACGCCATCCTTTATGCTATCAGTGCCCCATCTCACACCGGACATTTTACATGTACAAGCAGTGGATGAAACGGGGAATCTCAGTGATTTAGATGATGGCGTTGCCTTTACGCCGCATGTGCTGGGGGCTCCGAATGGGCTGGTCTATCAAAGCAAAGCGGAATTTGAGGCAACTCATACTACTGTTGGCGATCCAGTGAATATTGTTGAAAATGGCGATTGGCTGACGTTCACAGGGAACGGTCGTTATCGCTGGTCGGGCTCAGATGGACCTTACGATATCTGGTCTGTTGAATTGACATATGCATTGTCTGCTGGGCAAGCTGAGCTGGGGGGGCATACCTATCCGGTACTTGGGAAGGCATCACCATTAAAGCTTCAGGGATTGGGGCAATTATCCAAATTACTGACGATAACACCCTGTGACATCCGCATTGGATCAACAGTCCTGGGTACATTCGTAAGTGGTGGTGATGAGCATGTTTTACGCCTGATGAATTCCGGTTCAGGAAATGATGATGTCTTATATGTCATACTTGATGGAAAGTTGTTGGGCTTTACATCCGGTTTTGCCTTGTATGATTATGAAATTGGGCAGGTGGATTCACAAGATGACGTTGCCTTGAATGTGAAAAAATTCATCACTTCCCTGGGGAGTACATCGTCACCGGAAATGCTTGAACTCGTACCTGGTACACATGAAGGACAGATTGCTGAATTGGCTGGTAATAATGTATTACCCAACATCGGTGAACAGGCTTCCCTGGCATGGTTGGCACCTTCTCCGGATATATCTGCAATAAGCTACGAATTCATTTCACCGCGGTTGACTGAATTGGGCGTGGTAACCCCGCAGATTCAAACAGTGACCGCTCCAGCAAGACATTTAATCGATGGACAGTTTATCACTGAGACATCGTTTGCGATTGACAAAGAAGGTACGCCATTCAATGTCATTCTCAAGGCTGTTCCACAACATGCCAGTGGTGAAAAGGGACTGGGCTTGGCTAGGACGTATAGCTTTGCTTATCCGCGTCAAGGTGTACCCTTGGCAGATTTTGCGATTAACCAGAAAGAACTTGCCAGTTCATGGCGATTGACGCGTGGAAACGATCCAACAGGGTTGGAGCAACTGTCATTACCTTCTCAAGTGATCTCCCAATATCCCGTAACCATCGGTGGTAATTCTGCATTGATAGGTACAACCCAGATTGTCCCGGATGGGTTTAGGCTCAATACCCAGCAAGTACCATTGGACCAGAATTGGGAACTTAGCGCTTATGTACGTTGGGATACATTCCAAGGCACTTTTCTGGAAGTCACACCAGTTACAGGCGTTCCTGTAGCATTGTCATTGAAGGCAAATGCTGGCGATATCCACTCTAGGAAAATCCATCTGAAATCAGATTCGTCGGTTGATATCCCTCTGGCAACGATTGATCAAACATTGATCCATCATCTGCGACTGGTTTATCAGAAAGATAACAATGGGCTAGGTGGTACATTATCACTGTATTTAAATCATTCCAGCAATGCGCTAAATGGCGGCGGTACCGTACCGTACACGATAAGGTTGGAACAGGGATTGGCAGCAGGATCGATGTTGCGTTTTGGTAATCTGCAATATGGTTCCATCCCGACTGAGGCTGTTACTCTGGACAACCCAACGCCTTCACTCCTGTTAGCTCCAACTGCTTGGTCTAATATTCGTTTTGTGACACAATCAGACAATGATTTATCTGCAGCGGCTTCTGGTTCAATGTCCGGTCTTTGGACTTATTTCCCGGAAACTCAAACGGCACCATTGGCACAATATGAGGATCATTTTGGCATTCTGGTACTGGCACCCGGTGATCAATTGAATTATGGCAACGGGCAGACGTTGTCGGATACATGGTCAATGGAAATGATTGCTGGTACTGTGGATCGTTCAACAGATGATCAATCGGACTCACTACAACCAACTGACAATGCAGATGAGTTGTCGCATATAACTATCAATGGACCAGATCAGTCAGTTCAGATTCGTTTAACACCGCAATTAAAACACTACCGGGTGATTCATACGCCAGAGCAGACGGTCGTATTGGTGGATGGTGTGCAGACAGATATTGGCAGCAATCTTCAAACAGATGCAATAGCCGTCACGGAATCAGTTCCGTGGGGGGATCAGGATGTACGTTTGTTTGCGCCTGTTTATGAATCATCAACGGACAATCGTCATGTTCTCATTCAGCATCTAAAATTAGTCAACAATGCGATAGATGCTGATGATGCTGATTTCCGACCTATTCGTGGGATATTCTGTACAGAAACAGCCGCACCGGATACGTCAGATGTTAAAAGCCGCATGGTCTTCGGTCATACACTGCTTTCAACTGGCCAGAATGATCTGCAGTGGGAGTTTGACAACCAGGATCAAGCCAATTTACAGGCGTACGCCTTTAATGACCAGGTTTATCATGATTATCCTCCCGGCAGTTACGGGATCAGTGTGACGGATGGGAAAGGTGGATTAAGTGGTCTGTCCGATGTGACTCCTACGGTTACTTGGCCTGCATTGTTGCATGTGGCGGCCCCACGGAATCTTTCAATTCAACCAGGACCAGATCATGTCGTTCTCAACTGGATCAATGGTGAAGTGGATCGAGATGTTGAATACCTTGTGTTGTTGCATGATCGCGATTTGGGGGGGATTGAAGTTGATTCCCAGCTTGGCTCAGGCAGGGTCATGGCATCGGAATTACCTTTGACAATTTCAGTTCCACTGGAAAGTCGGGGGCGTCCACTGGACCTGAAGATATTTGCCATGATCAAAGGAACAGACGGTGAATTTCTGGGACGTTCTGTAGCCTTGGAGGAATCTGTTTCTACGCTGGATACAAGATCAGTGATGATCCGCCCGTTTGTTTCACCGAGATTTTATGTAGCTGGTGGTGACCGTCTGGCAGATATTCACTTGGATAATCATCCACAGGACACCCATGGTTACATTCTCTGGCATAATCCTCCCGGGGATACCTTGGGAATTCAATCTCGGGTCATGCGTTTGCTGGTTAAGCTCGGTCCTGATGCAGTTCAAAGGGCACATAAACTCGCTGCCAGTTCAGTTGATCATACCGATCTAACCCAAGATCAACGTGATGCGATTGATGGCTTGATGCCTTATGAACTACTGTCAATTCCAGTCTGGAAATCAACAGTCTATTTCTATAATGACCAGTATGGTGATGTTGAAATTCCACTTTATGCCATTGAAAACGCAACACAGGCATCTGAAGAACATGTGATGACATCTGATCCTTATGATGATGCATTACCACACGCGACCGACACACTCCCAACGCCCAATCTAGGTTCGCGTGAAACTGGCGACAATGACCTTCCGCTTGCAGATGTCAATACGGTTTCGAGTCGTGTGCATGTATTTAATGAACCACCGTTTTTTGATAATGAGACACTGCAACTAACTCTGGCTGACGGTACATCCGTACCCACGGTTGCTCATATTCTTGAAGCTAACACGATTGCTCAATGGATTCAGAACAACATCGATGCTGATCTGCCAATCATTGGTCCGTATTTGAATACTGACTCTATACCTGATTTGGCATTCCAACCAATTGGTTTCGTCGGTCCGGTTGCTGTGGACCGCGCATTGACTGAAGCATCGTTATGGGTGGCACCCCAACACGAAAACATTTTGCCTAAATCTGTGATTCAATGGAATCGTGATTTTGTGTCGGGTGAAGAAGAGCGAGAAGATCTCGCTGAACCATTTTCTTACAACCACGCATATCGAAAAGTAATGATGACTTACGAAGGTGAGTTTTATCCTGCCTCGTCTTTGCAACAAGGAAAAAATGGTTTTGAGCTTCATGCCATTGATTTTGACGGTGACGAAACTGTTGAAGTAGCAGATTTGCGGATTGATCGTCCTGACGGCACAGTGAACGTCGCAAGTGAAGGGCATTTAATTTACGACATGATTGGCCCGGAAATCACCCTGACGCAGCCTTCATCGGTCGCTGTCGGAAACCTGGTGGTCACTGGTGAATATTTTGATGACACTGGCATTCTCGATGCGGTAGTCAGTATCGACGACATGCCTATTGAATTAACAGCGCAGAATGCTTCCCTGCGTAATGGGTCGTTTATGTTCAGGTTCAACGGCCGACTTGCATCAGGCGAGCAGATGAGCCTGACTCGGCAGCAATACACTGTGAAGGTCGAATTGACTGATCTGGCAGGAAACACAGCCAGTGAAACCCGGAATTTTGAATTTATCCCAGTGGATGTCAATGCCACGATGACATTGGCTTTGGATGAAGTGCAAACCGAAAAGCTACGATTTAATCTGACGATTACAGGTTTAGACGATGGTGCGGAAGTCGAAGGTATTACCGTTCAAGGTCAGTCATTTGATCTGGCTTTGATGAATCAAAGTGGGGCGACCGCGACTTTGTCTGAAGTCTTAGAATCTCCAGAAGCAGGTTACAATGTGACCGTTGCACAGGTCGGACTTTCCTATGATCAAGAGCATCGCGGGACTGTTCAGAATACCATCCTAGCCAGTGCAACCTATTATGTGGATGATTCGCCACCTGAATTGCTGGCAGTACACCCATCACCAGAAGATCGATTGCTTTCACTCAGTGGCAAACATCATTTTGGATATTTCGATTCAAATGAAGTGACAGAAGAAGAAAGAAAGGCAAGCAGTTCATTTGGTTTGCAATACTATGATCAAAGCCCCGGTGTCGATCCTGAAGGAGTGAAGATTTATCTGGGCTCGACTTCTGACAAGGTGGATATCACTGGCCTCTTTGACATCACAGACAGAAATGCCACACTGAAGAGCGATGCGTCATTTGATATGCATGAAGACGATCCCAAGATACAGGTGGAACTTCGTGAACTGAGCACTGATCATGCTGGTCAATCGGTTAAAACCACCAAGGTAACACTTGCATACCGAATGGTTGAAGTCGATGAAGTTGATTTGCCCTTCATTGTTGACTTGAGTAAAACGATTATTTTTGAAGGAATTAGTGATTCTGTCGTAATATATGGCTATAACCTGGCGTCTGTTAATAGCATCGATCTCAAAGATAGTGATGATCAATATGCGGTTGCTATGTCCATTACTGGTCGTGCTAATGGGATCACTCACGATGGGAAAGTACTTGATGCAATCACAGTACAAGTCGCCGCACCATCGCAAGGGACTGCATCAATTTATTTTGATGACATCAAGCAATCAGGTGGTAAACTTTGGGTTGCGCCTGCTGATGTGATCGATGAAGTAGAGGAGTTACGTGATCGAGTAGACGATGATGATATCATCGATTTGGTAAGCAATGATGATAATGGAGAAACAACATGGTCATCATTAAACGATCCAGATAGTGAAGACGATAGTGACGGTGATGGCATACCTGATGATCTTGATGAAGATCCCGACAATGAGAATGAGTTCTATAATCCAGACATCGCTGACTTTGATTTGGTGACTAACATTGCTCATTTGGGGCATTTTTCCAGTGATCAAGCTGGAAACTGGGTTACTTTGATTTCCCCGACCATTGATCGAGAAACCAAATTGGGGTTTGTGGGGAATACGCTCAGTAACTTTGCTGGATTGGTCCCACATGACACTTCACGGGTCGATGTGAAGTCTGAAGCTACCGTTAAAGATGAAAATGACGAAGATAAACTAATCGAAGTAAGTGAAGTGGCAATACTTCAGCATTCAGGACTATACACATCGACTCAAAGTCCGTTGGCATTTTTTGTCAAAAATCTGCGTTTGCAGGTTGGAGTCGTTAATATCGTAACCATCAGTGCGTATAGGGCGAATCAACCTGATCCCTTTATCTTTAAATTTAACGTGCGCGTCGATGTTGATCCTCCTAAGGTCATTTTGGCCTTTGATCCAGTTGATGTAATTGGTTACAACAGTCTTTACCATTCCCTGCCGGTTATGGGTTTTGATGAGCCTGTTACGCATCAGTTGTATCGTGTTACCGGTCGAATCGAAGATGATTCTGAGATTGATATCAATACGATTGAAATCCGTTTAGACAATGATGTATTGCCTAGAGAATTGTTTGAGATCAGTTACGAAAAAGGATCCAGAAATTCTGTTGTCAATTTCACTTTAAGGAACAACAAGCGGATCAATATCAAGGAACGATGGGAAGGCCAGATACACAATCGATTCCTTAATATTAATGAATTACTTTACGGCGTACATAACCTGCGTGTGATTGCATCGGATAAGTTTAATAAAACAGGTGACAAGGCCAGCTACTTTAATTTTGATCATGGCGATGATTTCAAAGTTGTATTGAACAATTCTGTTACGCTTTCCGGAATGCCGCTGCCACCAGCTTCACTGGGGAATGTGCAGGACGGTGTTCGTGATTGGTACATTGACACCTTCCATGAATGCCTTGAGGATACTTGGATATATGATCAATACGTCGAGCGACATAATGTCGGTCTTTATGGCGTCAAGATGGGTGATGATAATGGCGAATTCTGGCCGATTTCGTTTGGTATTACTCCTGAACAATTATCGAACCTGGATCAAAAATATCAGGATGATTTGTCGTTGCCGGATCACCCGTTGAAAGGCAAAGGTGATTTATGGAATGGTAAAGCTGGTTTTGATGCATTCAGACTGCTTGAGTTTGGAGATGAAACTGATTTTGAAGTCACCGGACCAGCTAATATGACCTTCCATGGTGCGCCGTCCACTGGGCTAGGGACGTACGTTGGCGGTGCAATTGAGCAGTTATATGTCTATGGTTTGAATAACGGGCAACTTCCAGTCTTTACTGCAAGATCGGGACGTCCCGGCGATTCTTTCTATCCGGCAATTTATACGGAAGTATCTTCTGTCGATATGGGAGATTATTACGAAGTTACGACAACTTTACATCATTACACGTACACAGCAAAGTATGCAGATGTCAATTTGCTGTTGGAAATAAAGGGCCTTTTAACCAGCGATAATGATAGTTTCCGTAACAATGAATCACATGATATCAGTACCAAGATTTCGTTTGTAACTGATTATGAAAAAGGTGATGTATCAGTTGAGATCAAAGAGAAGCCCAAAGATGGCGGTAGTGGTGTTACTGGTGACGGCGGTGGCAGCGGCGGCGGTAGCGGGGGTGGCGGCGGTATCGGCGGTGGCGGCGGTGGCGGCGGCGGCGGTGGTGGCAACGGCGGTGGTCCTTCCGGGCAACCGTACGTGCCTCCAATTGTTACAGTATCACCGCCCACACAAACAACCACTGCCAATGGGAATGGCAATAATTCAGGTACGTATACCTTGGATGTTTCAGATGGTGATTTTGGAACCGATCCAATCTGCGCTTGTTCCCAACCGATCCATAGTGGAAAAGACAGCCAGGGCGTTTATTTCGTAGATGGTACGGAAAGTTTGTGCGCAGCCATTCCCAATGCTCCAGGCTCACATCACGCGACTTTATATGGTGTTTTCCCCGCAATAGAGGGGATTGCATCTCCGATTAAAAATACCAACGAAGATGAGCCTTCCAAAGGTTTCTATTACTACAACTTCAAATATTGCAATATTGATATTGCGCTATTTGTCGACGGGATTGCATTAGGTCATGAACGCAGTCAATTGCGCGTGCAGGATACCCAATACAGTTTTCTACCTGTTTCCGATCCATATGCTGATATTGCCATTGACGAACGAACCATTAATGCCAGAAATACACCGAATGATCAATCCGATGCGGCTTTGTCTCAAACTGTGATTGATTTTAATGTTTTGGTGAAAGATCCTTTGTTGGAATTTGCAGAAGAGCCGAAGGATTTGAAACTTGATGTGAGCGTCAATGGTATTCCTGTCGATCCGAATGCAATCACACTCAATTCAGAGATTCGTCATACAGCCACAGTTGTCGTGACTGACCAGCCTGTTGTGTTTGGAAAGAATCGTTTCCAGATTGCAGTTCGTAATGCAATGGGACGTGTAACCTATGCGATCTATGAATTTGTAATGGGTGATGGTGACGGTCAGATTACCACACAAAACGATTTGTACTTGATCAGTCAAAAATCGTTGTTAATCAATCGACATCAGTCTGAAGTATTTACGACCAATGTCTATGGCGAGTATCAAGAGGCTACCAAAGAACTTCAAGCTGAGGGCGCGTTAACCTCAACATTCAACCTCAAACAAAACGGTTACTTTGGCCGATTCCAACGGCCTGTATTTGTCATTGATGAGTATCCGATTGATGGTATGATTACCATTCCAACCTCAGCGGGCAATGGACCACCCGCAATGGTCCAGCATCCCGGTGGCACGGTTCAACTCAAATCTGACACACAAACGCACAAGTTGTACGTTGAGGGCGTTACATTAACCCAAAACAATCAACTGACCCGTAGAATGAAACCGGGCAATCTCGTTTTAGATGCCTATATCAGCAATGAACGGGCAACGAGTGCTAATGAATTTACCGTTGAAATACGTTCAGCTTCAGGGGCTGCGGTTAAACTTGGGATTGATCCCACAGAAATGGCTGAGGCCATTGCCAATAACCAACCAGTACCTCAGCGTACAAAATTGGTGTTACCTTTTGATTCTCAAAAAGACGCTTTTGACGGACTCGGCCATCGTTATACGTCTTTGCCGATCACTTTAGTGGACAGTTTGCCTGATGGCATGCGTGTAGATGATTTCGAGAATCCAACCATGATGGTCTTGAATCCAGGCGAGCAGATCATCGTGACGTTTGCTGGTCTTTCGACTCAGGCCGCATCTGTTCCGGCACCTGTTACTGTTGATTCTGAACAAGGTCCAGATTCTGTTCCGTTTGTTTATGAAGCGGTTACCGGTGTGACACCAAGCATCGGGCGGTCGTTGCCACTTCCATGGATGGATGTTTCCAGTGAAGTCCTGTTGCACAATCGTCAACTCAAGGTCAACCATACATCATTTGTGATTCCCGGCCGAAAACTCGCATTTGGTGTCTCCCAAACCTATCGTTCCG
>PAIY01000076.1 GCA_002704825.1 Phycisphaeraceae bacterium | reverse complement strand
TTACTTAGTTTGTAAGCATTAGGTAGTGCTGTAATCGATCAGTATTTCAAATGCAAGTAAGGCTGCAATTGTTAGCATAATCTCGTTGCACTTGGTGATGTATTCTGCATAGCTCATGGTGTGTTCCGAACCTGTTCCGCCGCTCCGATAACTTACAATGCTAGATTCGGGGGCATATTTGATTGCGCCATGATGTGAAGCGTTTCTTAATGTGCTGTCAAGACACTTTGAAAATGCAGACAAGTTTGTGTTGTTGCTAAAAGGATTTGATCTGTTTGCTTTATTAATAGTCAAATATTTTGTTAAGTGCATTGTTTCAAATTGGTCGTATGATCTTCCAGAAAAAACATTGTTTAGACATGCAAGTGTTACAAAACAAGATGTTAATGTTTCAAATGCATTCCCATAAAACATTTTAGTACGTCTAAATGCTCTTGAGGAGACTTCAGATTCGTATGGAACTGTTGCGCCGTTTTTTACGTAAAGCAGAGTTTGGAAATAATCGGAGAAGCATTGAAAGAATTGGTTGTATATGTCTAGATATGATTCTAGATTTTTAGAACGTATATTTTTCTTATAATATGACAGAAATTTATTGACCTCGTCAGGTTTGTCTTTTTTTAACGAGGAATAGAATTCTGCTGCCTTGTTAAATAATTCAACATATTGGGGGTGAGCGAGGTTGAGTGAAAATTTAAAAATAACGTGATTAAAATCTGGAGTATCGTCTTCTGATAAATTGCTATACATCACAAATTGTTTTCTCGCTAAATCTTCTTTTCCTCTTAATGTCAAAGACCACCCTCTTTGAATAACTTGCCAGTCATCAACAATCAGATGTTGACCTCCTAATGCATGGTTTAGATCTATGATGCCTCCGCGACCTTTTGTATTGCTTTTAATACCACTGATCAATTTGTCTATTTTCAGGTCTTTCCTTGCGTGTTCTAGCCACGGGAAATAATGATCTTGATGAAGACTGCTTTTAGGGATAGGGCTAGAGGGATCAATGTTTACAACTTTTCCTTCTAATGCTGAATGTTCGCAATTATCTATACATCTAGCTTTGTACGTTGTCTTGTCAAAATCGATATCTAAGGCAACACGGAAAACTTCCTGGCAATTTGAGCATATAACTTCATGTGTTTGCGTTCGATTGTGTCCCATTTGCATGCGGAGTGTATGTGCTGTATCACAAGTTAAGCATTTGACATTGAATCTTACAATCATATATTATTCCTAATCGATCTGGTAGGATTGTTATAATTTTAAAAAAGATTTGACTTGCCTGATACTTGGTTTGTTGTCATCATTTATTCCACGGCTTTGTCGGCAAGTATCATTGCCAATCTACGGTTTGAATCAGAATTATTCTCCAGAAGTGATATGGCATGGCGGAGTATTTTGCGGTCATGGCGACTAAAGTGGGTCAGATTGTGTATCTGGTGTAAATCCCCCCAGAAGTATGTAGGCGTATTTGATTTTGTTAACGAACAAAATGCATAAATGAACAATCATTTTCTGTGACAATATGGATCATGTCAATATGTCCCCTCGTTTGCCACAATTCGCAACCTCATGGAACTAAATGCATCGCGTTATCGCGATGAATACTGAAACACTCAAGAATTACGCGATTACTATTCCAGTTATGAGATACCAGAAAGCGGCCGACAGTAATGCCCTTCATCTGCTTAGCAGTAAGAGAAAAGGGGGCTGCTCTTACTAACAACTTGAAACTGTCCCATGCACGATCACTCTTGTGTGCTACAGCATTTCTGATTCGCTTCATTTTCTCAAGCTCGTCAGCGCGCGGCAAAGTATTGGAGAACCGATGTCCTTGACTGAGAAAATTATTGGCACGAGATCACACTAGACCAAAATCCCAATTAACGAATGTGCTTGGGTGGTCAGGGTGAAATAGTACACGCTCGGCGATACGGCGAGGTGCACCTTTAACGCGAAATTTTCTAACATCAACCTGAACAAAACCTTTGGGGTCTTCAGCTAAATCATCGATCAGAAGGACTTGTGTGAATTCCTCCCAGTGCGCCCATGCGCTGAGGAAAAGTCCTTCAGCAAGTTTATTATGGTCTGGAAATGTAAGTAACGCACCTTTTCCGAGAGAACCAGCAATTTTGTTATAAAGTGAGGTTAGGTGATTTAGTGTTTCCAGGAACTCGTTTCGATGGTCTGTTTGGATGGTCATTGGTGCGCCTAATGTTTCTTTTCTGCTAAGTTGCCCAATACGGGGCTGGGCTAACGGTGAAGCTACATATTTCAGAATTGATTTATAAGGCAAATGTGCAGCTGCGAGTTATAGCTATCTTTGGCAAATGCAAATGGGGGTTTGGCGTATCAGTGAGTCATTGCTCATCAGATATTGCTTGAAGTGCGGCAATAATCTTAGATTCAGCTTTATTTAGTTCATTGATTGCGGCGCTAATGTAATGATTGTTTTGAGTATCATGCCACGCACGCTGCATAAGATTCTTAGCGTTTTTGATGTCATTCAGAGCACTGTTTAGATTTTGATTTGCCGGCATAATAGGACGCCTTACGTTCCGCTCAGTTTTCCCAGTTACAGGATCTTGGTGAGTGGATAAAGCCCAGGATCCCGAAATGATTAACCACAACGAATATGCTGCTGCGAACTCTGGCTGCGACAGGCAAGTACAAAGGCTGGTTAGACCGACAAAGCTACAACAATTGAACCAGTCAAAATCATAACGATACCTGACAGGATAATACAACAACCTGCTGCTTTTTGAAGTTCACGTTTTCCTTTACGCTTCATGCCCGATTTAGATGTTGGTATACCAGTCAGTCGTGCAAAATCACGTTTGGCTTTGGTGACTCCAAGTGCCCGCTTGAGTGAAGGTTTCTTGATGCCAAGAGCACTCGTTAAAGATTTTCTTCTTGCCATTCGAATCCCCAGATATTGAAGGCCTAACGTTTCCGTGTAGTTGTCAGTCGCAGGAGCTAAGCGAGCGGTAGCAGGCCACAGACCCATGAACGATTTTACAAGCCGAATGTGCAGCAGTGAACTTTAGCCGTATTTGGCAACTACAACATATCAGGTCACCGGTCGAGTGGTGAGTAAGCGAGCGGGCAGGAGCAGGATAGCTTTCAACAATTCAAAGACAGCGTTCACGATGATTGAAATCAGGCGAATGGGCAGCGAAAGCAGCCAGATGATTGGCAAGAGAACAAGGGCAGTCATCGCAACGACGGGCAGAAAGAGAAATAAAACCAGCCATACGACAATGAAGAGGAAGAGCTTCATGTTGTTGCTTTTCGTAAGGTGATCTGACTTCTGAATAGATTGCGCCAAGACGGGAGTACATCCCCCGTGAATCAATCGCTTGTATTGTCATCCGTGACAAAGTTGAAGTCAATAAGTTTGGCCATTTCGCTGCCTACCTGACGATCTCAACTCATGGGGCCGGCAAGCAGTTTTTTAAATTGTTTTATACACCTTGCGACACATTAAACCCGGTTTAATGAGTCAAAAATGGAAAACAAGCGTTTTGAATAAGTGGTGAAAAATCAGCACGTTACATCGCGTGGTTGTGAAATCGACCGCCACTCGATTCTGAGACTTTGAGACGTTTGAGACGAAATTTGGGGTGAGATCGTTGAAGGGCCGCCACGCGCTTGTTTAGCGTGTGGGCAGGGCGGGGTCGCGTAAAGGTCTTTGTTTACCAAACCTATACGAAAAAACCGCTGTCGGATGGACAGCGGCGTGTTTGGCTTGGCAGACGATTTGTGTCGTTTGAAAAATGGAGCTGATGGGGATCGAACCCACAACCTCTGCATTGCGAACGCAGCACTCTCCCAATTGAGCTACAGCCCCGTAGCAAGCCCAATAGTGTATCTGATTGCATCTTTGCTGGCAACTGTGGGTAGGTTTCAGTGACAAAATACCAGCTTCAGCGACAGGCTTAAATTCACAAAAGAAAAGCGGTTGCAGTAGACCGGCTTGACCTCGTGGACATCCCCGTGTTTAATGCTGTTACCAGAATGCTCAGAAGCAGCTGTGCTTAGAGGTTTGTACCTGCCCTAAATGGCCTGCAACGGGTAACTGCTAATGCCACGCAAGGCTGTAGTAAACCAACTAAAAGTCACGGGAAATGAACTGTTTATTGTAAACAGGTAAAAGCCGACGACGACTTTGCCTCAGCGTTATAGCAGTCTGGATTTTTGTGTGAATGGAAGAGACTTGCCCGCCAAGTTGGTGGCAGGCAAAGGAGCAGCCGATGGGCAAACGCAATGATTGCTGGGGTATCGAAGTCGGAGCCAATGCGATCAAGGCGATCCGGCTACAGCGTCAAAAGGATCAAGTGATCCTTGCGGACTTTGATGTATTTCCTTTCAAAAAGCCGCTGACGACCCCGGACCTGAATGTTAACGAAGCCATTCAGGTCAATCTGGATCAGTTCTTATCCAAGCATTCGGTTAACCGCAGCACGGTGATGACCTCTGTGCCGGGCCACATGGCCTTTGCGCGATTCGCCAAGCTGCCACCCGTCGATCCCAAGCGAATTCCAGACATCGTCCGATTTGAAGCTGTCCAGCAGATCCCATTCCCGATTGAACAGGTCGAATGGGATTACCAGGTCTTTCAGGAACCCGACTCTCCGGATGTGGAAGTGGGGATTTTTGCGATCACCAAAGACCGTGTGTCTGACTTCCTGGAAAACTACAACGCGGTCGGCCTGCGTGTTGACGGGATCACGCTTTCCCCGTTGGCCGTCTACAACGCGCTTGCCTACGACATGGAACTCGATGAAGAGTCGCCGGGCGTGGTGTTCATGGACATCGGCTCGACGAGCACTGACGTGATCATCGTCGAGGAAGGTCATCTCTGGTTGCGTACGCTTCCGGTGGGTGGCAACAACTTCACCGATGCCCTTGTGCGGGCGTTTAAGCTCAGCGTTCCCAAAGCCGAGAAACTCAAGAAGGAAGCGAGCACCAGCAAGTATGCCCGCCAGATTTTCCAGGCCATGCGTCCCGTCTTTGCCGACCTGGTTCAGGAAATGCAGCGTTCGCTGGGCTTTTACCAGTCACTGAATCGTGACGCCAAACTTTCGAAGCTCATTGGTGTTGGTTCGACGTTCCGTCTGCCGGGCATGAGCAAGTTCCTCAAGCAGCAGTTACAGATGGATGTCGTCCGTCTGGACAGTTTGCAGAACGTGACCATGGAAGGGCGTCTGGAGACCGACTTTGCTGAACACACGATGAACATGGCCACGGCCTACGGTCTTGCCTTGCAGGGTCTGGAACTCGAGCGTGTCAGTGCCAACGTGTTGACCAAGGAAATCCAGAAGACGCGCTTCTGGCGTGCCAAGCAACCGATGATGGGTGCTGCAGCCTTGCTGATGGTGGCAGCGTCACTGGGTGCGGTCGGCAAGTTGGTGACCGACAAAGCCAGTTTCCATAGCGATCTTGGTGATAGTGATCAGAAAATTCAGGCCATCATCCGCCGTGCCGACAAGTACAAGCAGGATTGGTTTAAGATTCAGGACTCCAGCGACCCGCGTCAGATCATTGAAAACCTGCGTCGCGTGTTGGACTACCGTGATATCTGGCCCAAACTCATCTGGGACATGGAGCAGGTGGCTCAGGACATGAAAGCCAATCCTGCGCTGTGGGACAATGACTACGAAGCCATTGGCAAGATCCCGCGCCAGGAACGCCGCCGTCTTGTTTTTGACACACTCAATGCCGAGTACGTCTTTACTCCCGGTGCTGAGATTGATGTGGCGAGCATGAGTACCGAGGATATCTGGAAACTCGGGGCGGATGGCAGCAATCCACCGCAGGTACAGCAACCTCAAAATCAGGATCCATACGGTGAGATGGGTGGTCCGGGCATGGACCCGGGTATGGGGGAAGGTGGATTCGGTATGCCGCAGCCCGGACAGTTTTCAATGCCCACTGCCGGCAGCTACACCTCCACGAGCAACGCTGCGACCATCGCGCCGCCACGATTCAGAATTACCGTCTCAGGGACAACTTCTTTCCGTGGCGCTGCAGCCTTTATCAATACCCATTTCATGGGTTGGTTGCGTGAACATGCTGATCGTAAAGACCGACCTTACCGCATTATCAAAGAGTCACCTGACCTGACGATTCTCGAGCAGATTCGTGGCAATTCGCCACGTACCAATACACCGGCCAGTACACGCGGCGGGATCGGCGGAACTCCCCAGCCGCCACGTCGCCCCATGACCACCGGACGGCGACGTTTTGGTGCAGGCATCAACCCTGAAGCCACCATGGGGGGAACACGCACCACGACCAATAATCAGGACATGGTGAATCTGTCGGAACTGCTGCCTGCTCGCCCGTTGGCCAATGAAAGCAAGGAAGACGATTATCGCTTCACGGTCATCTGGACCATCGAGTTGACTCGTCCTGACGATGCACGTCGTAGTGAAGACAAGATTCGTCGCGAACGTGCTGCCGAACGTGCCCGACAGGAAGAGCTCGAGCGTAAACGTATGGAACTCGAAGCCAAGAAGGCCGCCGAAGCTGCAGCAGCCAATGGTGAGCAGCCGCCTGCTGATGGTCAACCCGCGACGCCTGCGACGCCCGGCACACCCGGCACGCCAGCCACACCTGCCATTCCCGGAACACCTGCGGTCGATCCCAACGCGACCACTGGAGGTGCTCAATGAAAGCTGCATTGGTTTGGATGAAGCATAACCCCATCGCCGTGGTTGCAGCACTTTTGAGTGTCTGTTCACTGGTGGGCCTGGCAGTGGTGTATCTGCAAGGCAACAGCTTTGTCGAAGAAATGGAAAAGCGTAACAGTGTGGTCCAACGTATCAAGACCCTCAAGACCACCCGCGTGAAAATCCCATCACCTGACTTGGATAACCCCGTTGAACATCGTGATATCACCATCAATGAAGCAGCGATCAATTCGCTCAAAGAGGTGTATCACAAGATGCTCATCGAGAACACCAACATCTTTGCACTGGCGGTGAATCAGAACCGCAAGGGGCATGATCCGCTGCTTGATGGTCTGTTCCCGTCATTTGATCGACGTGTGGACAAAGTCTACGACGCCCAGGTGCAGTATCTCAATGCCTTTGAAGCCATGCTTCTGGAGTATTCTCCCACGGACATCTACCCGCGACTTGATGCAGGGGGTAGCGTGGACCTGGCACAGGTGACCGCTGAAGTGAGTCTGGCGCAGAAAAACTTCATGCTCCGGTTGGGCCTGCCCGATGATGCGGTCAATCTATTGACAACTGAGCAGCAGCAGCAACTGGTGAATGAACGACGCGGTGCAGCGGTTCGTGTCATGACACAGCATGCCGAGCGCCATCACATCTACGTTGATGATCAGACGCTCCCCGGCGCGGTCTTCCAGATCGGCGAATGGAGTAATTCAGCTTTCAAACCGGACATCTCCGTGATCTGGCAGGGGCAGTTGGAACTGTGGGTTCAACAGGACATCGTCCAGGCCATCGGCTCAGCGAATCAGGTTTGGAGTCCCAAGGCCAATGTGCTGACCAACCCCGTCAAGAAACTCATCGGGATGTCGGTGACACCCGGTTATGTCGGGATTGACACCACCGGTGCCTTGACCAATGCCGGTCGCCTGACACCCGGTGCCGCTCCCAGTGGCAGTGCCCGTTTACCCAACGGTTTTAGAATGACACCCACTGGTCGTCGTAGCAATACCATTTATGACGTGGTCCATGCCAAAGTTTCTCTGATCGTGGACTATCGGCAGATTGCCAAAGTATTCGAAGCGTTCGGCAAAACCAACTTCATGACGGTACTCAAAGCCGACTTGACGGATGTCGACGAATACGAGGCATTGCATCAAGGCTTTATGTACGGTGACAGTGATTGTGTCCAACTGGACATGATCATCGAAACCCTTTGGCTTCGTGAATGGACGACTCGCTTGATGCCACAGGCGATCAAGGAACGCTTGTCCATCGAAACCAAAGACGCGTCAGGTCGTTGATCAACGACCTGTGATTTGACGGGACAGATAATATGCTGGCCCAGACGAAAACGATTGACCCCTTGGCGAGGCAGTAACGCATGAGGCTCAAAAACCTCAACCTGTTTGAGAAATACATTGAAAAAGCCGTCCTGGCACTCGGTGGCCTGTACGCGCTGGTGGTCCTGTGGTTCTTTGTCATTGGCTCACCCTATGCCATTGAACTCAAAGCCCTGCATGCCGAGTACAAGCCCGGTGAAATTGAAGAAGCGATTCTCAAGGAAGCCAACGACCTGGATCGACGCATTTCCACCTCGGAAAGTCCGTTTGAAGTCCTGCAGGTCCCCCCGTATACCGACGAATTTCGTGGTCGTCTGACCCGCCCGTTGATCCCGGTGGACCAATTTGCGACGTACTTTGGCCGTCCGGGTTTGGTTGATAACCTGGGGGGTAAAGGCAAAGTGGTTATTCCACCGTTTTTTGTTCCACAACCCAAAGAGCCAACTGCTTTGATCTGGGACACCGGTTTTGGTGTACTTGCTGAACCCAACGATCCAGCCATGGTTTCGAAGTTTGAGCAGCTCATCGGTGATCAGAAACCGCGCGACTTCCGCTGGGTGAGTGTCAGTGCTCAATTTGATCTGAAGAACTTCCGCACACAACTCGAAGCCAAACAGGATCCCAATCAGTATCAGCAGATTCCCAAGACCTGGTGGCGTGATCGTCTGATCATCACCGACGTCGTGCTTCAGCGTCAGCTACAAAATCCCGAAACCGGCGAATGGGGCGAGATTCAAACCCTCCCTGCCGTACCGGGTAATGACAGTTTTGATTTCCTGAATAACACCCAGCTTTCCTTCCGAACCGAACGCGCCAACTGGGCACCGCCGGAAGCCGAACGCGCTTTGGAAATCGCTGCCATTGAGGAAAAACGTCTGGCACGGCCACTGTTCCCCGAACTCATCGAAGGCCTGTGGCTACCGCCCGATGCCAACGATCAGAACCTGCCCCCAGCCATGGCTGAGCAGGTGCGCGATCTGGTCAAACGGATCAAGGAAACGCAGAAGCAGATCAAGGACCTTAAACAGCGCATTGCTGATGGCACAGGTCCAATCACCGCCGCACCGACTTCAACCCCCGGCACGCAACCGGATGGTACGCAACCCGTCGTTCTCGATTTGCCCACACTTGAAGCCCGTCGACTCAACCTGCGGGAAGAACTCTACATCCTGCTGGGCATCGTCGAACCGATCGAAGTCAACACCGATACGCTTAACACCAATCGTCGCACCGGTATTCTCAATCGCAATCCACGCACCATCAGTGACACGCGGGATGAAGACGAATATGCCACACCCGACACCATCCGTGTCTGGCAGCACGACGTGAGCGTCAAAGACGGTCAGAGTGTGCGCTATCGCATTATGATCAAGGTTCTCAACCCGCTCTTCTTCAGAGATCAGGTCCCCAACGAACAGCGTGAAGAGTTCTATGGCAAGCTCACATTAACCTCAGCAGCCAGTGCATGGACCGAGCCGGTGCAGGTGCTCAGTGAACACCACTTCTTCCTCTCCGGTGCGTCCAAGAACACCCAGACCGCGACCGTCGAAGTTTACTGCATCTTCAACGGTCAATGGCAGCGTCGTGAGTTTGATGTCAAGCCCGGTGACCCCATCGGACAGGTCGTTCAGTTCCAACTCGACGGCGAAACCAAGAACGTCAACATGAACGTCGGCGGTGTCGTCGTGGACATTGATTACGATGCACCATCAGCCGAATCCCCCAACCAGCGGACCACGCGTTTGATCTACTTTGACGGTCGCACCAACACCTTGCAGACCCGTACACTCGAAGAAGATCAGGCCAATCCCAAACGTGATGAATTACGCCGTAATCTCAAGCCCGGCAGTTAGAGTGTTCGCAATCCAAGTGTAGCGTCTTTGTCGCTAGCGAATGGATCATTGGCAAGGAGATTGAAGCAGGCGGCCGATGCAAATCGACACAGGCAAGGAGCCATGCAGCAAGACAAAACGCGACAGATGGATTGGGAACGCTCTAATCACAAACAACATCCCAAAGCAGAAATTGAGCACCGGGTGTCAACCCGGTGCACCGTGGACGAACGTATGCACAACGGGCACCGGATTAACATCTGGTACTCCATCAATACAACGCACGCGTTTTAAATGGGATCGGTATAACTTGTTTGAACTGCTTCAACGATTTTCTGTGTCGCTATGGATTTGACCGACGACTAACTTCACCCGTGAGAGATTGGCGGGGCGGGAAGCCTGGGCAATCTCTTTTTGCAGACCGCTTCGCAGTTCGCGATCCAGGGCGTAGAGTGTTGCACTGCTGTCCACTGTCACCGTCAAGGTCCCGCGGTAAAAGCGCTCCAGTCGGGACTTGGCCAGCAACTCCGTGGGGACAAGTTTGGCCCATGCCTGACCGATGTTGCCCATCTGCTTGAAGGGCTTGCCGACCTCGGCATTGAACCACTTATCCAGAAACCCCATACTCACGTCACGGCCTTTGAAGTTACGCCATTGACGGAGATTGTCCAGGTGTTTTTGTTGACTGTTCATGTCGTCCATTGCTTACTATCATACCACGCATGAAGTTGATCATGATCGGATATCGGGGATGTGGCAAAACATCCGTTGGCAAGCGTGTCGCCGAGGCACAGGGCATGCAGTATCTGGATGTCGATGACGTGACCTGTGATCGCATCGGCTGTGACTCCATTGCCAAAATCTGGGAAGACCACGGCGAACCCTATTGGCGTGCAAACGAAGTCGCAGTCACCGAGGACCTCTGCAAGCAGGACAATCTGGTCATCGGTCTTGGCGGTGGGACACTCATGCAGGACGGTGCCCGCAAAGCTGTCGAAACTGCAACGGACACGCTTCGCGTTTACCTCAAGGGGTCTGCCAAGTTACTCTACCAGCGCATCACCGGTGATGTCCGATCAAGCGAGACACGTCCGAGTTTAACAGCCATGGGGGGCGGGTTGGACGAAGTGATCCACATGCTCGAAAAACGCGAGCCGACATACTTGGCCGTGGCGGACGTCGTGATCGAAATAGACGGTATGGATCTTGATCAGGTGACTGCAGCGGTGATGAACGTCTGCAGGCTCGCTTGAATAACACCCTTGGTTGCAAATTGCGTTTGATTCAGTATTGACAGTCAAACATGATGCCATTGATGTGACGGTTGAGTGATCTTCAGACTTGGCTTTCAACGGATGACTCATCGGACGCTTGTTTTAATTCTTCCGCATCCACGCCCAATCTCCGGCTGGCGAAGTCTTCGAGGATGTTCATGTAATTGATATACGCATCATACGGTGAGTCGAACGGTGAGAAGTAAGCATGGACCTGGCCGTCGTTCATGTGTTTGGTACACATGTAATAGAAGTGATCACTGATGGTCAGTTGACGCCAGGCTTCGAGTAGTTTTTCGTCACCGCTGGCCAGGACGTGCGGATACATGCCAAACAGTCGGCCCAGGGCTTCGGATTGCATACGGTTGCCGGCCCAGGCGGTGATATCGCGTTGTGTATCTGCCCAGGAAATCATGTCCGGCACGCTGAGTGTCGAGCGCGTTTGATGCTTGGCAATGGCCTGGCTGGGCGTGTGGCATCGCAGGTTTTCCTGAGCCATCAATGCCAAAGGCAACTCGCGCAGGAAGCTGTGAATGTTGGTCGTGTACTTGTGGTGTTCCCCAAACGTTTCAAAGTCCATGCCAAGCAAAATAACATCAGCATGCTCTGCCTGAGCTTGAAGGCGATCGACAAATTTGTCCGCAGTCAACGGCCAACTGACCCATTGCTTGTTGGAGAAGCGGAAGGCAATGTCGTCACTGAGATGATAATGCCGCGTCAGCAGTTTGAGTTGTTCGCCTGCCACGGATTCGAATACCTGCGTGCCAGGGCGATTGCCGAGCACCTGCTCAAAGCCTTCAAGCAACATGCCATCGAAGCGGTCCCATGATGCGACGGTTTTGGCGATGCTGTCAGAGTAAATCAGTTCCGTGTTACGGAAGAATCGGGGCGTTTGGTCAAAGAGTTCTTCGATGCGCTGGGTATGTAAATCCACCTGCGCTTTAAACTCGGTGTTACTGGTCATGCATGCCAGCGAGTGGTAGTACGTTTCCCCCAGAAACTCCACACAACCGGTATGCGAGAGTTCACGTAATTGGATGATCACCTCCGGGCAGTGTCGTTGGAGTTGATCCAGAAGACAGCCGGTGATGGACAAGGCGAACTTGAACGGTTTGCGTTTGAATCGAGCATATCGCAGCAGTGTATGCAAAGCCGGGACGTAGCAGTTCCGCGCCACCCGCAGAAGAATGTCGCGGTTAAGCGTGTGGTCAATGTAGTTGTCATCCTGATCAAAAACACTGCAGGGTTTAAGGCGCATCGGCTGATGCATTTGAAAGTACAGACAGACACTGGTCGACATGCGTTGTTCCTTCCGTGGTTCAACTTGGTCAGAAAGCGTAGACATGCCAGGACCCTGATCGTTCCCCAGTTTGTATTCTCGCATTCGTGCTCAGATTCACAAGCGCAAAATCATGAGAAAATGACAAAAAAGTATTGAAAGTGGTTCACTGTGTACTCAAGCCAAGTTTGCGCATCAAAGGACCCAGCGTTAACCCCTGTCCGATGATGGAGAAGATCACCACGATATAGGTCATCATCAGGATTGCCTGATAGCTTTCCTGCGATGCCTGTCCCATGGAGTTCCGCAGACTCAAAGCCAACGCCACGGAAATCCCGCCACGCAGTCCGGCCCAGGTCATGACTTTGGTCGCATGGGGCGTAAACTCGCGGACCGACTTGAGCCCAGCGATCGGCAAGCCCACTGCGATGAATCGGGACAGCAGCGTGATGAAGATGGCAATGATGCCTGCAAGCACATACTTGCCATCCCATGTCAGCACCAATACCTCAAGGCCGATGAGCACGAAGAGGACCGCGTTAAGTATCTCATCAACCAACTCCCAGAACATATCCAGGTGATGACGCGTCTCATTACTCATGGCAAAGGACCGCCCGTGATTGCCGATAAACAGACCCGCAATGACCATCGCAATCGGCCCGGAGACATGCAGGCGACTGGCCATCGCATATCCACCCATGACCAAGGCCAGGGACAGCAGGATTTCAACCTGGTAGTTGTCCACACTCCGAAGCAGGATGTAGCAGATCAACCCGAGTAACAAACCCCATGCCGCACCGCCCAACGCTTCCTGTGCAAAGAGGATGGCAATGTCGCTGGCAGCATTGTGC
>PAIY01000075.1 GCA_002704825.1 Phycisphaeraceae bacterium | reverse complement strand
GTCTTCCGCGAGGGTGCCGAGTCGGTCATGTTCCTCAGCGCTGTACGGTTGACCACCGATGCCGTGCTGAGCTTTCTCGGGGCGTTGCTTGGGCTGGTCTTCGCCGTCGTGTTTGCGGTGATGTTTGTACGTGGCAGCATACGAGTCAATCTGAAACGCTTCTTCGTCGTGACGGAATGGGTTCTGGCGATCTTCCTCGCCCAGTTGCTGGTCAACGGCTATCACGAATTTTCTGAAGTCGGGATCGTTCCCGCGACGCAGACGACTATGGCGTTGATTGGGCCGGTTGTGCGCAACAACGCCTTGTTCATCCTGGCGATCGTTGCGATTCCCCTATTTATCTGGTTCACCCGGGAGACGGACGAGGCCGCCGCATCGGAGCCGACAGCTTCGACCGCCGAACGCCGTCTCGCTCTGGCTACAGTGCGGCGGGAACGGTTCTATCGTGTCGGGGCTTTGGTTTGCACGCTGGTAGTCTTGCTTGCGGTGGGCGTGGTTTACGCACAGGAACAGATGCCCCACGAAGTACCGCCTCCCCAGATGCTCACGCGCAAAGGGGCCGCGGTGACAGTGCCGCTGACCGCTTTGGATGATGGCCAACTTTACCGCTACGGATTGGCGGTCGGGGATCGCGTCGTGCGCTTTCTGGCGATGAAGACTTCCGACGGTAAGGTTCGCACGAGCTTGGACGCCTGTGAGATATGCGGGACATTCGGCTACATCCAGAGTGGTCCTAATCTCTTGTGCCTCAACTGTGCGGCGGAGATCAACCCCCTGTCGGTCGGCATGGCCGGCGGGTGTAATCCGATACCGTTGGAATCGCAAGTGAACGACACGGAACTTCGGATCGGAACCGAACTGCTCGACCGCCACGCCAAGCTCTTTGACGACCGCCCCATGCCCGAAGCCAATTGCCCAATCTGCGGAATGCGCGTCAAGATCAACGAGGCCGCTGCAGTCGTTACCGAGGGGAACACCACATACTACCTGTGCTCCATGCCGAGATGCCGGAAGCTGTTTGAGCAGGAGCATGCGAACAACCCGACCGAGTAACAACAAGCCACCAATTGTGGCGCGTCGGTCCGACGGGCTCGCATGGTGCCAGGACGATCAACGTCAACGGGTTCGACTCAATCATGTTTTTTCGAATGCTTATCGAATCATTCGTTCGTCGCCGCAGCCGTAAGCTGCTGGCGGTGGCCGCCGTTTGGATCGGCTTGAGTCTGGTGATCGGACTTCTGGCTCTGGGCCTGGATGTGGGCGACAAACTCAACCGCGAGATGCGCTCGTTCGGCGCGAACATCCAGCTTCAGCCGGCCGAGGCGGCCGTGGACGTTCGCGTCGGCGGCTACGAACTGGTTGCGCCTGGGCGAACGGTTTACCTGGACGAAGCCGACCTGCCGCGTCTCAAGCAGATATTCTGGCGCAACAACATCCTCGCTTTCGCGCCACGGCTGACCACGCAAGCTCGTTTGGCAGGCCGATCCGTCCCATTGGTGGGCACTTGGTTTAACCACCATGTGCTGCTCGAAGACGCCGATCCATTCGTGACCGGTGCGGCGGAGGTCTTTCCCTACTGGCAGGCCCGCGGCGCGTGGCCGATGAATCCCGAATCCTGCCTGGTCGGCGCAGCCTTGGCGCAGGAACTGGACCTTGGGCCCGGAGACCGGGTGGAATTGACCACCGACCAACGCTCCACTTCTGTACGCATCGTCGGCGTGCTCACCAGCGGCAAGGACGAAGATGAAGCCATCGTCGCACCGCTCTCGGTTGTGCAGCGACTGGCGGGGTTGCCGGGCAAAGTCGCGGAGGTGCAGATTAGCGCTCTGACCACACCGGAGAACAAGTTGGCGGAACGTTATGGCCGCGATCCGCAGTCGCTGACGCCCGCCGAATACGAACGATGGGTTTGCACGCCTTATCCCGGCTCGGTCGCTGCCGACATCCAGAACGCCGTGCCCGGTTCATCCGCTCGGGTGGTGCGGCGGGTGGCCGAGACGCAAGGCGCGGTGCTTGGCCGCATCGATGGGCTGATGTTGCTGCTGGGCATTTTTGTGTTGATCGCAAGCACCTTGAGCATCATGGGAGTACTCAGCTCGGCGGTGCTGGAGCGGCGCGGTGAAGTGGCGCTGCTCCAGGCGGTGGGCGCTCACCGGGCCGATGTCTTACGCCTGTTCCTGACCGAAGCGGTCGCCATCGGACTGGCCGGTGGTGTATTGGCGGCGCTGACCGGCCAGGTTCTTGGTGGGTGGCTGCTTCGAGTGATTTTCGACAGCGCATCTGAACCCCACGGGGTGCTGCTGATCCTCGCGCCGTTGCTGGGATTGCTGATTGCCGTCGCCGCCAGTGTGCCGCCGGTCTGGCGCACGGTGCATCAACAGGCGGCTCGGCTGCTCCGTGGCGTCTGATTGAGGACCGTGACATGCTCGGTCGAATGGTCGTCAAAGCCATCTTGAAGAACCCCGGTGTGTCCTTATGGACACTGGGGGCGCTGACCACGTGCGCGATCCTGGCGGCGCTGTTTGCCACCATGGCAATGGAAGTCCAACAGAAGATGAGCGGGGAGCTGCGCCACATCGGAGCCAATGCCGTGGTCTATCCGATCACATCACCAGCCTCTTCACAATCGGCATCAACGCCACCACAGGTGGATTGGCCCACCATCGAGACACTGTTGCAAACGCGCGGTGTCAAGACGGCGCGGGTGGCGCTTCGCGTCGGGCTGATCGAAGGTCGCCCCGTCGCGGTGGCGGCGGCCAACCCCCAATCCCTGACCGTGATGACCGGCTACTGGTCGGTCACCGGACGTCGCCCGAGCGGCTCCGATGAAGTGATGGCCGGTCGAAGTGTGGCAAAGATGCTCGGCCTCTCCGTGGGCGGGCGCATCAACATCCAATGGCTCAGCGGCGAGTCGCCCGGCCAATACCAGGTCGTGGGCATTTTCGAATCCGGCGACGAGGACGAGGATCGCCTGTTCGTCCCACCGGGATCGCTTACCGTTGCAACGGCTGGTCCGGCGCGATTCGCACAGGTGCCGGTGACTCACCCTCAGGTTCCGGGGGTAACGGCTGGTCGATATGCTGATTGCCTGTCCTGCCACGCCGCAACTGATCCGAAAATCCGCAATGCCGCGCCGCTGCCTCTTTCCGCCGGACCGACCGGCGCAGGCAACTCGCTACCGATGACATCCGACTTCGGTTACCTTTTGATGTCGGTTCCCGGTGATGGATCGGCCATCCGAGCGTTGGAACAGGCGATCAACAATCTCGAACAACCGGTGCAACTCAAACCCCTTCAACAAGTGCTCTACGGCGAGCGGCATATGTTAACGAAAATCAATCTGCTTGCCGGTCTGGCACTGACGGCGGTGGCGGTGCTGACAGCCATGGGTGTCTGCGCCGCGGTGCTGGCGCGGGTCGTGCAGCGGCGCAAAGAGTTGGCGCTGCTTCAATCGCTGGGCGCGACGCGATGGGCCGTGGGAATGCTGCTGCTTCTGGAAAACACGGCAATGGGTGTGGTCGCGGCGGCAAGCGGATTCGTCCTCGGCACCGCGTTGGCGCAGGGTGTCGTGTGGTACGTATTCCACGCCAATGTGCAGCCTCGGGTTGCAGCGCTGGCGGCGGCGACCGGTGTGACGTTGGGGGTCTGTCTGTTGGCCGGCTGGCTGGGGGCGCGTCGGGCCTCGAGATTACAACCGGCCGCCATTTTGAGAGGTGACTGATGAATCAATCCGCAGTACTGCTTGAATACGTGACTCGCGCTTATCCCGGTGGCGTGCGGGCTGTCGATGGGGTGAACTTGAAGATCGCCCTTGGCGAATGGGTCGCGCTCATGGGACCGTCCGGCTCAGGCAAGACGACGCTGTTGAATCTGTTGGACGGTTTGGATCGACCCACGGACGGCTGCGTTCATGTCATGGGCCAGAACCTATTGCAGCTCGATGTCGATGAAGCCGCCACTTTTCGTCGGGAGAACGTCGGCCTGATCTTCCAGCAATTTCACTTGGTCAGTTATCTGACGGCTGTCGAGAATGTCATGCTCGCCCAGTATTACCATTCGATGGTGGATAAGCAGGAGGCGCTGCTCGCTCTGGAGCGAGTGCAACTGGCCGATCGCGCTCACCATCTGCCGTCACAACTATCCGGGGGCGAACAACAGCGGGTCTGCATTGCGCGAGCGTTGATCAACGATCCGAAGATCATCCTCGCCGATGAGCCGACGGGCAACCTTGACGAAGACAATGCCGACCGCGTTGTGAAGATCTTCCAGCGGCTGCATCGTGAGGGGCGAACCCTCGTGATCGCCACACACGACCCGGACCTGGGCCGACTCGCCCAACGTATCGTTTGTCTTCGGCACGGGCAGATTGTCGAGGAGTGCTCCCCGGACGGCTCCGACGCCGCGCCGCGCGCCACCGGAGCGGGCGCGAGCCACGATCGAGATGTGATGCATGTCACAGCGAGCTGACTACAAAGTGCATGGCCTGGACTGCTCGGAGGAGGTCGCCATCCTTCAACGAGAAGTCGGCCGACGGGACGGCGTACTCGACCTGTCGTTTGATGTGGTCAACGGTCGTATGTCGGCCGAGTTTGACCCCGACATCATCACGTCGGAGGTGATCGTCTCGGCAATCAATGCTACCGGTATGAAGGCGGTGCCATGGGCACAACGAAACGCCGTAACGCAGGAGAACTTCTGGACACGCCATGGCTGGCTCATCATGACCGCATTGAGCGGTGGTTTACTCGCCACTGGCTTCATCACGCATTGGGGCATCCACGGCAGCCTGGTGGACGCCTTGACTGGCGGGCACGAACCATCGCATGCTTATCCCTTGACATCGATTCTCTTGTACGTTGCGTCCGTCGTGACGGGAGCGTGGTTTGTCACGCCCAAGGCGATTCAGGCAGTCCGGCGATTGCAGCCGGATATGAACCTGCTGATGGTTGTCGCCGTCATCGGCGCGATGGCGATCGGCGAGTGGTTCGAGGCGGCAACGGTGGCGTTTCTCTTTGCCGTCTCGCTGCTGCTGGAGCACTGGAGTGTCGAACGCGCCCGCAATGCAATTGGCGCTTTGTTGGACCTGTCTCCGGCCACGGCACGATATATCTGCCCGCACGACGGCGACATCATGGAAAAGCCCGTGGCAGAAGTGCCCGTAGGTGCGACCGTCTTGGTTCGGCCGGGGGAAAAGATTCCCCTCGACGGCGTGGTCACCAAGGGAGACTCCACCGTCAACCAAGCCGCCATCACTGGCGAATCGATGCCGGTTCCAAAGTCGCCCGACGATGAGGTGTTTGCCGGGACCGTCAACGAAGACGGCGCGATGGAATTCCGTTCGACCAAGACGGCGGACGATACAACGTTGGCACGTATTATCCACATGGTGCAGGATGCCCAATCGCGCCGCGCGCCCGCACAGCAATGGGTCGATCAGTTCGCCAGGTGGTACACGCCTGTAATGATGCTGCTGGCGGTAATCCTGGCGGTCCTGCCGCCGTTGCTGGGGCTGGGTGCCTGGTCCCTATGGGGCTACCGTGGATTGGTCATCCTGGTGATTGCCTGCCCGTGCGCATTGGTGATCTCTACGCCGGTCAGTATCGTCTCGGCGCTGACATCGGCGGCGCGTCACGGCGTATTGGTCAAGGGCGGCGTCTATATGGAAGCCGCCGGACGTCTCCGTGTGCTGGCGATGGACAAAACGGGCACGCTGACCCACGGCCAACCGGAGGTCCAGGAAATCGTGCCGTTGAATGGTCATACCCCCGAAGAACTGCTGAAACGGGCGGCGGCGCTGGAAGCTCACAGCGAACACCCATTGGCGCGGGCGGTCCTGAGGAAAGCCCAAGTCCATACCGTCCAAGTCATACCCGCTCAGAGCTACCGCGCCATCCGGGGCAAGGGGGGCGAAGGAGAGATAGACGGTCGCCTGTTCTGGATCGGCAGCCATCGCATGATGCACGACCGAGGACAAGAGTCCCAGGACGCTCACGATAGGGCCGTCGCATTGGAGGATGCCGGCCATACGGTCGTGGCGGTCGGCAACGATCAGCACGTCTGCGGTTTGATCAGCATCGCGGATCGCGTCCGCGACGATGCGCCCGAGGCGGTGCGACTACTCCGATCCGCCGGCATTCGGAAAGTGGTCATGCTCACCGGTGACAATAGCGGAACCGCCAAGGCCGTCGCCGCCGCCACGAATGTGGATGAGTACCGCGCCGAACTTCTGCCCGAGGACAAGGTCAAGGTGGTCGAGGCGCTCGTAGCCGAGCATGGCCATGTGGCGATGGTGGGTGACGGTATCAACGATGCCCCGGCACTGGCAGCGGCAAGTATCGGCATTGCCATGGGTGGCATGGGAACCGACGCCACCATCGAAACATCCGACATCGCGCTGATGTCGGATGACCTACTGAAAGTCTCCTGGCTCATCCGACATTCCCGCCGAACGTTGCGAAACATCAAGACCAACATTACCTTCGCTCTGGGCCTGAAGTTCCTGTTTATCGTGCTGGCCATTGTTGGCTTGGCATCGCTGTGGATGGCCATCGCCGCCGATACAGGCGCAACGCTACTGGTCGTCTTCAATGGCCTGCGGTTGCTTCGGGGTTGAGGTCCATTCCATAAGGTGGCCGGCCCAGAACGCCATACCTGCCATTTCGTGTGGCTGCGTAACGCCGGCGGGACTCGTTCCGTCTAAACAAATGGATAGCGGCAAACAGAGCGTTCCCTGCACGCCGCTGCTGACTTTAGAAAGGAAACGATCATGAAAAAGCCCCTCGCCATTGTTGCTCTTGTCGCCGTTGCGGTTCTTGGTGTGGCCAGCCTTGGTTGGGCGGCCGCCCCGGCGGGAAACACACCGACACGCCACGCCTACAGGACCGATGCCGATTACGGTTACGGTGCCAGGCATATCCGCTACGACGGTGGCCATGCCGCCCGATGGGATTCGCGCTACCGCATGTGCGATCACAACTGGTTTGCCCGGATCATGCCTTGGCATCATGACGATGGTTACCGCCGCGCGGGCTACTGCGATTGACCAGTCTATCATGATCCATGTGGGACAATGAATCGGGGGAGCCGGCGCGGCAACATCATTTACGGATGGCTGGCTCGTCGCTGCGGACCGATGTCCAGTTCAGACTCGCCGGGCCACCGGCGTAACGCCAGCGAGGGTCGTTCCGACTGAACTCCTGGAGTGACACGTGAACGACGACGAACTGATGGGGCTGCTGGAAGGGGCAAGGTCAGGCGAAACCGAGGCCCTGACCGCCCTGTGCGCCCGCTATTACCCGAAGGTGCTCAAATACATGCGCTACCGAGTAGCAGCGGACCTCGCGGAAGACCTCACCAGCGAAGTATTCGTCCGCGTGCTCAAGAATCTGAACCAGCAACAAGGCTCTTTCCCCGCCTGGCTGTTCCGGATCGCTGAACGGGTTGTCGTGGACGATCGGCGAGCGGCCGGGGCAAAGAAGCGCACCGTGATGACCGCCATGACCGAGCAATACGAAGCACAAGCCCACGACAACGCGAGCGTCCCCGACACGGTGGCGGCGTGGATCGATCTGGAACAGGCGATCGGCAAGCTGAGCGACGACCAGCGGCAACTGGTCACGCTCAAGTTCATCGAGGGTTTGGGCAACGACGACGTGTCGGCCATCATGGATCGCAGCCCCGGCGCGATCCGGGTGCTTCAGTTCCGGGCGCTGTCGGCGCTGCGCGGCCTGCTGGCCGGTCGGGAGGTGCGCTATGGAACGTGAACAGCATCTGGTGGACACGCTGGACGCCTGCCTTGATCAAGTGCGTGGCGGCCAGACCATCGACGACGCGCTGGCCGAACACCCGGCGGATGCCGAAGCGTTGCGGCCCCTGCTGGATATCGCCACGCGCCTGGAGTGCCTGCCCGACCCCAATGTTTCCCTCGCGGGTTTGATGAAGACGCTCGGCCGACTGGGTAGCCAGACGTTGACCGCCTCCCGCGCCGAACCCGCGCCGCGCAAGGTCCGGTGGTTCAGTCGGCCTGTTTGGACACGGGCCGCCGCGATCGTCCTGGTCATGTTCCTCATCGGATGGGGGACGGTCAACGCTTCGGCGGGCGCGATGCCCGGTGACTTCCTCTACCCGGTGAAGCTGTTTACCGAGCGGGCACGATTCTTCCTGACGCTCAACACCGAGGATCAGGCGGAGTTACGGATCGTCTTCTCGTCACGGCGTCTGCGTGAAGCCGTGGCCCAGCAGCAACGCACGGGCCAGGCCGATCCACAGATTCTCGATCAAATGCTGGAGGAAGCTCGCCTCGCGGTGCTCGCCGCCCCGCAACTATCCGAGCCGAACCGTCAACTATTGGTGTCGCGGGCTGCTTACTTGACGGACTACCAGCGCGACGCGCTGGACCGGTTTACTTCAACGGGTCACCCACAGGAACAAGTGATCGCGCGATACCGCGACATGTGTTGGGAGCGCGGCCGGTGGATGCGACAGATGCTCGCTCCAGGCGAGGACGCAGCCCCGTCAAACCAACAGCCGCAAGCTCAACCGAACTGGCGACGCTGGTGCGACGACTGCCCCATGTGGTGAAGACCTGTATGAATGACAAACTGGAACCACTGTAGGTTCCCGACAGACTGGGTTATCCTTGAACAGGAGTTGTCCTATGTCACATCGTAGCACTTTGAGCGCGCTGACGATTTTGTTGGCGGTCGGTGGTTTGTTCGCCGTCCTGGCCCACGCGCAAGACACGCCTCCTGCCGATGCCGCCGCCAATCCGCCGGGCACGATGAATCAGGCCCAGTGGATAGACATGATGAAGCAGATGGGCCTGTCCGACGGAATGATGATGCGTTGCCGCATGATGACGGCAGCGCAGATCAATGCTTACGATCCGGCGTCGGTTCTGACCTACCAGACCGGCTTGGGCCTGAGCGACGAACAGGTCAAGAAGGTTCAGGCCATTGCCGACCAGGCGCGGGAGCAGGTCAAGGCGGTCCTCACCGCGGAGCAGATCGCCAAACTCCAACCGATGGCGGCCGGGCCGCAGAACATGATGCAGATGCATCAGCACATGCAGCAAATGGCCCAGCAACATGGTTGGCAGTGGAATCCCGGCATGCTGATGTGCCCGAGGATGGGGACACCGACCACGCAGCCCGCCCCCGGGGACGCCCAGCGACAGCCGCAGAACCCGATGATGTGGTGCCCGATGAACTGCTGGTGAGTCGGTATCCACGGCGCACTCATACCGCGACCGCCAGGTCTTCCGCCGGCACCTGCACCGTGCTGCGCAGGTCAACACCCAACGCATCAAGCACGCGGGCCGCTCGATCCAGTGTGATGCCGTGGTACTCGTTGCGCTCGTCGCGGGAAACCTGCGATTCATGCACGCCAAGGCGCTCGGCAAGTTGGCGCTGACTGATGCCGCGTGCGATGCGCAGCGCGATCAGCAGGTGCCCCAGGCCGCGCAGGTTTCGAATCTCCTCAAACTCGCCGCGCTTGAGGCGCTCGTAGCTTTCGACCTCTTCCTGGAGCTGCAGATGAAACGAGCGCATGGGGTCAAGCACCCGCTTCACCTCGTCGGGCGACAGGTCCATCTTCTCAAGCTCGGCCTTTTGCTGTGCGATGCGCTGCTTCTCATCGGCCAGCCGCTGGACCGCCTCACGGTATTCGTTCTCGTTGCGGATCATGGGTGACCTCCGATCCTGATGATGCCTTTGGGGTGTCCGTCGCGCCGTGACTGCCTGAACGCGGCGGGAAACTCAAGCTCATGTCCGTGCTTGTCGCGGATGCCGCTCACCTGGCCGACGTGCGGGTACAATTCCACGCGGTACTGATGCCACATCGGCAACTGCTTCTTCGGGTATCCGCGGTAGGGCCGACGCGTCGTCGGGTCCCACGTCCAGACCTTGTGCGGGTCGAGCAGGTTGAGTTCCCGTTCCAGATCGCCCGAGGCCAGGCGGCGCAGATCGCAGACGAAGTAGCCGTCGATGTCGTTGGGGTGGTCCTTGTCTTCCACGAACGAGCCGTTGACGAATATCTCGGTGATGCCGACCTGCCAGAGTTGGGCCACCATCACGCCGAGGTTGTCGACCAGCTTCAGTCGCCATCCGCTGTCCCAATGCGAATCTTCTCGTGATGGCTGAGGATCTTCGATCAGGACAGATGCCCGCACCTCATCCAGCGTGAGCGTGTAATCTGCCGGCGGCAGCAACCCATCATCCGTGAACGGTGGCAACATGGTCATTGCATCGGCTCTCCAAGCAATACACTTTAGCCCAGCTTGACAATTTAGTCAAGTCTATGCGCCCAGCGAACCAGTTAACCGGCCGGTTGCGAGAGCGCCCGTGTGTTCGGAATCTGCTCGTACAGGCCGAGAGACCGTGTTCGCTACTTGTTAAATCCACAAGGCCCGGTATATTCATGGGTTGTAATGCTCCCAGAGTTTGAAACCCGTTCGACTCGGGGAGTTTCAAAGCTCGTGTCGAAATGACGCGAGCTTTTTTTATGCCTGTGATGTGGCTGGAAAAAGTCGCACTATAAGTCGCTGTGATCAAGAGATATGGAAACGCGTTGCTGGCCAGTGCCACGCTTGGATTCTCCATCCTGTTAACCACGATTTTGAGGGTCGGGGCGATTTTAGGCCCAATTCTCAGACTCTCACCGCCCTGACGCGGTACGGGTTAACAAGGCCGTACAGTCCGGGGTGGCCTGCTGTTAAACGCGGAGTATCGAACAAAAGACTAAGGTGCATACTGCTCCCCGGTGATTGGCAAGTGGGTGGCTTTACAGGTACAAAGTACCAACCGTTAGTCAACGATTGGGAAGCGTTCATCCGTCAACACGCCGTCAGGTAATCTTGAATCATGAACAGGATCGAAATCAAACCAGCCCCACGAGCAATCATGATTGCAGGCCCCAATGGTGCTGGCAAGACGACCTTCGCACGTGAGTTCCTTCCCACTGAAGGCAACTGCCCGACGTTCATCAATGCGGATCTGATCGCACTTCCATTTGTCGCCTTTTCGCCCAGAGTCAGCGGCCATCGAAGCTGCACGGTTGATGCTGGAGCATGTTCGGCAAATGGTTTCTCAACGAAATGACTTTGCCATCGAGACAACATTGGCTGGTCGATCCTATTTGCAAATGATTCGTGAATGGAAAACCGCTGGCTTTACTGTCAAACTGATCTTTCTGAAACTTGATTCCCCAGAAATGGCTGTTGCCCGTGTACAACACCGTGTTCGCATGGGAGGCCATAACATTCCCGAACCAGTGATCCGCCAGCGATATAAGCAAGGATGGGACAACTTTAAAAACCACTACAAGTCCCTCTCCGACAGTTGGCAGGTGTATAATGCAATGCAGTTGCCACCGATCCTGATTGATGAAGGAGGTCAAGAAAATGAACTGGTCTAAAACCAATCAAGACATGGCGGGTACCGGCGCAGCAATGATTCGTGCAACACGAAAAGCGTTGTCAGAAGCAAGACGCCACAATGAACTGGTTCCGGTATGGCGGAATGGTCAGGTTGCATGGGTCCATCCCGACGAAGTACAAGTGTCAGAAACTGCTAAAAATGAATCAACCAGGCAGAAAAATCCTTGACGAGTCAAACGCCACTTGGTCCCGCAGATTCTGCCGAAAAGTAGAATGTCCCCTTTTTCGGGCCCCAAAGTCTGATTTGGTGATTGCTGATTTACATAGAGGGGAAATGTATTACACTAGCGGTGGGCTGCGATATCCGTCGGCCGTGATGGATGAAAAACGCCAGTTATTTTTCTTTATACGTGGTGCTTCAATTTATTCAGTGGATTTACAGGCAAAAAATGAGCGTTGCTGGATGACGCTTCCAGAATCGATCACGAAATATGGACCACTTTTGAGCTTTGGGTGTCATTTGAGTCTGTCAGCAGACGGGTGTCGACTGGGTCTGGATGGGCGTTTCGGGACGTTTACATTTGTGGGGTTTTATGATCTGGAAGTAAACAAATTCGAAGTACTCTTGTCAGCGCAAGACATGTTTTATAATCACACGTTATATTCTCCCACTGATCCGCATCAATTATATTTCTGCCATGAATGGTGGAGACATCCGGTGACCGATGCATACAACGCCATCGATCATCGCATCTGGGTGGTGCGGACTGATGACAATATGCCGGCCCGTCCACTTTTGGATGAAAATGTATGGGGGCAACCCACACATGAATGGTGGGCACCGTCTGGTGACGCGCTGTATTCGATCATCCATGATAAAGCAGTGGTGCGTATCGATCTTGAAACAGGGGACGCCCAATCTATATGGAATGGGCCACATTGTCATACTCATTGTGATAAGCAGGAACGATATTTTGTCGCCGACCAGAACACGTACATGGGAATACCAATCGATATCTATTTATATGATCGTCTGACGCAATGTCAATGGCCGCTGCGCATTGGTCAACCACAGGGACCTAAAGCGTTGAATCGTTATTACCATCTGGATCCGCACCCACAGATCAGCCCTCAAAACACAATGGTTTGTTATTACAGTAATTTACGCGGGATGGCAGATATCTGTCTATGTCCTGTAAACCATATTATCAAAGAATCGAACAAGTAAATCTGTTCTCAGTCTTTCATTGAATGTTGATCGGGCATTTGCGCTTACTGGATTTTGGGTTGTGATACCGATTATTTCATTGCTTGTGCCGGTGTAGCCGGTGCAGCAGATTGTTGTTGAGTCAAAGGTTCACATGGTTGTTGCCGATAGGTAGAATTGAAAGTTGGCAAACTGCCTTCTTCATCTTGCCAGGTTCCTATCGGTTTATGCAGTTAAGTTCAGGCTGGGGGGCTAGCCTGACGAATTCGTTTTATAGCTCATGGTGGTTCCGTCTCATTTCCGGGACGATTACAATGATCACCCTTCCAATACGTGAGCGGAAAGGGCGAATGTAATATATAAATAAAAACCCAGCGTTAAGCTGGGGTATATATGATCTGATTTGTGAAAATATTAACTACCTTATGGTGTACATACTTCCTCGTCGTCCCTTAATATTCTTGCGAGCAATTTGCCCATTCTTTACAAGCTTGAACAGCGTTTGATCTGCCTTGCCATTTCGGCCTGCTGTTATCCAATGCTCATTGACTTGCGCCGTTGTGCATCCGGGGTTTGCTTGGATGAATGACAATACGAATGTGTCAGCAGTGGCTGTAGGCATCTTGCCTTTGCCAATTGCCCCATTATTTACAGTGTTTTTGCTACCAGCAGGACGTCCGCGTCGTGGTTTGACGCTGAGTTTGTGCGCATCTGGAAGTGCGCACGCAAAATGGTCCCAGTTTGAATAGTTGACGCGCACGCAAAAGAGGCCCACCCAGCAGGCCGACTCGAGAGTATGGG
>PAIY01000074.1 GCA_002704825.1 Phycisphaeraceae bacterium | reverse complement strand
TCAGGCGAGCCGCGGTGTGTCACCTTTCCCTTATACACAACTATTCGCCAAGATTGAGTCCGAGCCTTTGGATGGCATCGACGTATTGTCTGATTTGTTGGATGCCCTGCCAGAGGCATTGCCAGCCGGGGCGGGGATCGTTCTTGCGAAACAGGTAGCCGCCCTGGCGAGCGATTTGCTCGTAAAACTGCTTCAAACTCAGCGTCGCGGGGTCGGCATGATCACACAGCTTGCTGACCACCGCCACCCACAAACCGTCGATGTGCTCCACAGCCAACGGCTCATCACCCTTGTCTGACGCCGTGGCCGCATCACGCAACTGCAACATCCCCACCGCCATCACGCCGCAGATCGCTGCCAAACGCACCACCGCGTCAGCCGACTTGAGCTGCGTCGCTTCCAGGCGACAACCCGTCTTCTGAGCTTTGTGAAATTCTTCAATCAGCCAACGGCGACGGTACCAACCCACCATCCGCATCGCATCGGCTAAACCATCAACCGGCCCAGAACACAGCAAAAGCCAGTCAATCCGATCATCACCTTCAGCCCCATCAAGCTGCTGAATCTGCACCACGCTCACTTCAAAACCAGCGCCATAACGCGGGTCATTCTGCGGCGGGGCAAGTGTCACACGCATACAACGCAACACGCAACGCACACGCGACGCAGGGCGCTGACGCCGATCCCATCGCCCAAGGCCACGCACCTTCGAGCCACTCCGCCGTGGCACATCCACTTCACAACACCCCAGCACATCCGCGCGACCCATCGCATCACGCAACCGGCGACCGTCGGTCAGATACCGATCATGCTGGGAACGAATCACAAACCCATCACCCGCTTGGGCGCAGGCTTCAAACATCTGAAAATCGTCAGCTTCACGATCCGCCACATGAATCCAACGCCCCCCGCCCCCGGAAGCCCCGCCCCCGGAACCTCCGTCCCCGCAAGCCCCGGAAGCCCCGGAAGCTTCATCCCCAGCCATGTTGCCCCCATAAACCTCAGCCGTTTGACCTTTGCCACGCAACGCTTCGACCGCCTCGGGCCAGACCTGTGATCGCGTCCAACGGGATCGACGTTCTTTGCGCGTTTCGCCAGCGGGCACCTTCGGATCGTCAAACCAACGTTGATGCATCAATCCACCAACCGTCGGTTGATCACCGCCACCCACCGCCAGCACCGAGTATTGCAACAGCTTCGTCGGACTCACCTCACACACCGGCTTAAGCTCCGTCATGTCATGGAGCAGCAGCGTCACCGACTCGCGGGCAATCGCCTCGCGCGTCAGATCAAAACTGGCCTGGCCAATCATCGCCGGTTCGACACGTGGATTGTGCAGGAAACGATAGGTGCCCATCGCTTGAGCCCAGCTTTGAGCCCGACGACTGATCGCTTGTTGGGGTTGCTGATTCATCGCGGTAGCAATGGCCAACAATCTTTTGAAAGACGCCGATCCGGCAGTGCAGCTTCTCCAAAAGCCTGCTTAAGCCAATTCGGCGAACAGATCGCGCTCATCGCTGACCTCCTTGTCATGATGAAAAATGAGACGTCAAAGACAAGGCATGCCTAACAAGACTATCGTACAAACCCACAAAAAGACTGTGAAAATTGTGTATAAGGGAAAGGTGTGTCACCGCGGGATTGAGCGCAAGCTCAACTTCGATGCACGTTGTGATCAACAAATCATGCACCGTCCGATCACGCTGCCAACATGCGTTCAAGCTTGTCGGGATATGCAGCCTGGGCGACCGCATCTTCGCGGGTGATCATGCCATTGAAATAGAGGTTGGCAATCGCGCTGTCCAGTGACGTCATCCCCAGCGCGCGATTGGTTTCAATCACGTTGGGAATTTCAAACACGCGCCCTTCACGAATCAGGTTTCGCACCGCAGGTGTACACAACATGATCTCCACAGCAGGCACCATGCCCGGCGCATCCAATCGCTTGAACAACGTTTGACTGACCACAGCCTGCAAGGTGTTGGCAAGCATCGCGCGGATCTGATTCTGCTGCGATGCAGGATACATGTCCACGATACGTTCAACCGTCTGTGATGCGTTGACGGTATGCAGGGTTGATAAAACAAGGTGACCGGTTTCCGCAGCCGTGATCGCAGCGGACGTCGTTTCAAGGTCACGCATTTCGCCCACCAGAATGATGTCCGGGTCCTGACGCAGAACGTGACGCAAACCCGAAGCAAAGCTCGGCACGTCGTCACCGAGTTCACGTTGCTCGATCATGCACTTGCGGCTGACGAGTTTGTATTCGATGGGGTCTTCAATCGTGATGATGTGCTTGGCATAACGATGATTCATCATCTCGATCATCGCTGCAAGCGTAGTGGACTTACCCGAACCCGTATCGCCGGTGACAAGAATCAAGCCGCGTGGCAAATACGTCATGCGCGAAACCACTTCGGGCAAATTCAACTTATCCAGCGCGGGAATCTCTTCCTTGATCGCACGCATGGCGATGGCAATGGAGCGACGCTGCTTATGGGCATTGACACGGAAACGTGCCACGCCGGGCACTTCAAAGGAAAAGTCACTGTCCAGGTGTTCGTCGAACGTCTTCATGTGCACGTGACTGGCCATCTGTTCCAAGGCTTGTTCACAGTCTTCAGGCGTGAGCATGCCATGACCTTCGACCGGTTCGAGGATGGTTCGGTGACGCATCATCGGTTCATGTCCACTCACCAGATGCAGGTCCGACGCACCAGCTTCAATGACTTGTTTGATGATTGCCAGAAGGTTCATAGACATCACTTTCTAAGTGTTTGCTTTTGAGTTTGGCGGGCAAAGCAAGTTATCAGGACGTTGCGCTTAACACACTGCCCTGTGTCCAAATGATCGACCAAACGCGTCGTGCGGATCAGCGATTTCACCCTTGAAACAGGCAACGTCCGAGATTTTCGCGTCTCTAACCCCGCTAACCGCTACAAGCAGTCCTGACAAAGAGACAAAACATCAATCCATCAGACCCATTGAAAACTGACGGTTGATTCAGACCGATCCACTTCCTGATTTCGAAAACAAAAAATTACCCAATTTAACAAGCCTGCGCATTTTCCAAATCGTAGGTTTTGATTCCAGAGCGACGCGGGTTTTTTACGCAATGTCAATCCTGAGATGTGGAGATAGTCAGGATGAAAAAACAGAACTCGCAATTACTGTCAAAAATCGCACGCAAACTTCGCAAGCGTCAACAACGCAAGCAGTATCGCCAACGCACGCAGACGACATGTCATTTCCAGCCGCTTGAACCTCGCAAACTACTCAGTGCTGGCGGATTGATGACCATGGCCATGAGCGCCCCGCGATCGGTGGACTCGGGCATCGTTCAGATTGAAGAACGCTACAGGCAAGTCGATTCCACATGGTTTGAAGACCTCGCGCCACAAGTCACCGCCAACGTGGACACCGCCGTTTCCAGTCTCAACTGGAAAGGCACGGACATCACCACCATCACCGATCAATGGATCATCCAACTCAATGACAAAGCGCTGGGCGAAGTGCGCTCCGTGGGCGACACGTTCGACTTACTGAACCTCGGCGAATACGACGGCCAGGTCGTGCGCGGTCTGGGGATGGCAGGACTCGTCCTGGTTCAGACACAAGCCCAATCCGATGCTGACACCTTCATGGACACCATCTACGACAGCGGTTGGGTCGACTACATCCAGCCCAATGCCGTCCTTGAAAATCAGGCAACCACACCCAACGACACCAACTTCCTCTACACATGGGGACTGAATAACACCGCCCAATTCAACGGCTCCGTCGCTGATGCGGACATTGATGCACCCGAAGCATGGGATCTGTCCACCGGTTCATCCAATGTCGTCGTCGGCGTCATCGATACCGGTGTGAAATGGGACCACGTGGACCTGGTCAACAACATGTGGACCAACCCTGGTGAAATCAACGGCAACGGCATCGACGATGACGGCAACGGTTTTGTCGATGACTACTACGGCTATGACTTCGTTAACAACGACGGCAACCCCATGGACGATCATGGGCACGGCACACACGTCGCGGGAACCATCGCGGCGGACGGCAACAACGGCAAGGGGGTTGCCGGTGTGTCGTGGAACAGCCAGATCATGGGACTCAAATTCATGGGCTCCAATGGTTCAGGGTCAACCAGTGATGCCGTCCGCGCCATCAACTATGCAACCATGATGAAGCAGACCTATGGCGTGAATATTCTCGTCACCTGTAACTCATGGGGCGGTGGCGGATACTCAACATCACTGTACAACGCCATCGTCGCCAACAAAAACGCCGGTATGCTCTTCATGGCGGCAGCAGGTAACGACTCAACCAACAACGACAACCTCCCACATTACCCGTCGAACTACAATGTCGAAAACGTCATCTCCGTGGCATCGACCGATTGGGCGGATAATCTCTCAAGCTTCTCCAACTATGGTGCCTCCACGGTTCACATCGCTGCACCGGGTTCCAACATTTACTCAACCACCTACAACGGCGGTTACGGCTACATGTCCGGCACGTCCATGGCAACCCCACAGGTCGCCGGACTCGCAGCGCTGGCGTGGTCCTACTCACCGGATGCAACCTGGCAGCAAATCAAGGCGGCCATCCTCAATAACGGTGATACACTCGGATCGCTCAGCGGCAAAGTCTCCACCGGCAAACGCATCAATGCCTTTAACACACTCAACGCCTTGACGCCCGCCGAACCCGAGCCGGACATCCGCGTCACCGCCAGCGCGCTCGGTGGTGTCATCGCTGATGGACGCGTCAACGCCTTGGAGTTGGGGACCTACTATGTTGGAGACAACGCAACCAGCTACACCTTCACCATTGAAAACATCGGCACAGAGAATCTGACCATCAGCAATTTCTCAACGCCCAACGGTTTTACACTTGTCCAAAGTGCAGCTTCAACCATCGCAGCGGGAAGCAGTACCACTTTCGTCCTCAAAGCAGACACCAGTGCCTCAGGCATGTACATGGGAACCGTCAGCTTCAACACCAATGATCCGGACATCGCCACATTCGACTTTAAAGTTGCCGCGATTGTCTCAACGCCAACACCTGCCGAAGTCGCAGTCACATCACCCGCCAATGTCGATATCGTCGATGGTTCCCAAACCCCAGACAGCTATGGCAACAAACTGCTCAACGCCACATCACAGCGTACCTACACCATCTCCAACTCCGGACAGCAAACGCTGACACTCAGCGGACTGACCGTCACTGGTGATTTCTCCGTCATCACCGACTTGCCGGCATCACTGGCCGGTGGCGCTTCGACAACATTTGTCATCGCCATGGACACCACCACGATCGGTACTAAAAATGGCAGCGTCAGCTTCACGTCCAATGACTCGGACGAATCCCCCTTTAACTTCCTCCTCGAAGGCTCCGTCTCGGCAGCACCTGTCCCACAGGAAGTCCAGGTCACCTACTCCGGCGGCGAAATCACCGATGGTCAGGGCACGGCCATCGACTTTGGTGATCTGGATTATGGCGACATCGCCCCGGAAATCACCTTCACCGTCACCAATGCAGGTGATAAAAAACTCACCACATCAGGCCTTCGCGTCGGCAGTGGATTCACCATCGTCGAAGGACTCGATTCAACCCTCAATGCAGGTCAAAGCGATACCTTCACCGTCCGCATGATCACCAATGCCGCAGGTCAGAAGGATGCAACCGTCACTTTCTACACCAATGACGAAGACGAAGGAACCTTCAACTTCGATGTCACCGGGTCCGTCGAAGCACCCGCTAACGCCATTGATCTGTCCGTGGATTGGGCTGACGATGTCGCCGAATTCATCACCCCCGGCAAGAAGTCCAAGGTTCTCGTTGATGTCACCAACAACGGCACCATCGCCATGTCCGACGCGGTGACCATCAATGTGTATGGCAATACCACCAACACCTTAAATGGCAATCAAGTCCTGTTGGGCACGATCACCAAAACCTTGAACCTCAAGCCCGATCAAAGCAAGACCAACCGCGTGACCGTTGAACTGGATAGTTCCATCCCGGCTGATGATTACTATCTCTTTGCGGTTGTCGACCCGGACAATGCCATTGCTGAAGGTAACGAAAACAACAACACCATTGTCACATCCACCACCACCGAATTCGCCTGGCGGTTCGGTGACCTGGGCGATGGCAAAAAGACCACCCTCAAACTCGAAGATGCTGACGGATCACTCGTCCAATTCAGCCTCAACGGTAAAGGCGTCGGCGAAGTCATCGAAAACAATGACGGTTCATGGAGCGTCTTCATCACCGGTACCACCAGTTCCTCCAAAGTCAGTATCCGTGGCAAAGGTGGCGACGGACGCGTGGAACTTCAGGACCTGATCATCGGTGATCCTGACGATGCCAACGACAACACCATCCTCGGGCAACTGGCGGGTAAAAACGTCGACATCAACGGCGGTGACTTCATCGTCACAGGCACCATCCAGAAACTCGTCCTGGGCGATATCACCGACACCACCATGGCCTTTAACAGTGCCAACGGACGCGGTACGGATGTCACCCTTTCCCAACTTTCAGACGTGACCATCAATGCCCAAACCGGCTTTAACCGTTTCACCGTTCTGGACTGGACGGATAACGATGCCACGGCCGATGAGTTCAATGCCTTCTGGGTCAACAAACTCACGACCAAGGGATCATCCATGCTGGATATTGATGGTGATTTTGAAACCAACCTGACGCTCACCGGCGAAGGCGCTCGCTCCAACACCATTGACACCTTTGTCGTCAAAGGCGCGATGAACGGTCGGACGATGGATGTCACCGGCAATATCAAACTCATGAAAGTCGACAGCGTTCAGAACTCCGACATCTCTGTGAGTGGTTCGGTTGCCAAACTCATCTTTGGAGAAATACTTAACGGGTCACTCACAGCAGAGAGTATTGACAGACTCACCACATCGGTTTCCAAACATGTCCCAGGGAGCACAGGCGACTTTACGGCTGACCTGAATCTCACAGGCAACCGGTCTGCTAAATATTCACTGAAACTAGCCAGCATCAAAGGCGATCTGCGTGATGCCGACTGGAACATCGCCGGCAATGTCGGATCCATCGTTGCCAAGGGGGATACCAGTAACTATTCACTGAGCATTGTCGATGACAGCGACACACGACTTGACGCTAGTCTGGATAAACTCGTTCTCAAGGATGTCACCACCACCGATGTCACCGTCGAAGGCAACATCGGACTGGTCAAGGCAGCCAACTGGACCGGCGGTACCATCACCGCTGAAGGCATCACCGTCGTGAGAGTCGATGGTGTCATGACCGGTGATATCAATCTGCTGGGCGTCACCGGACGTGGTCAAACACTCAAATCCATGACCGTCAAAGGCGATGTCACCAACGTCGATTGGGACATGATCGGTGAAATCGGCAAGCTGCAGATCAACGGCACAGCGACCGGCCTGGACCTGGATATTCTCGACGGTGATGGCATTGGCCTGGACGCGTCGATTGAAAAACTGGTTCTCACTGATGTCGCCTCAGGTGATGTCACCGTCGAAGGTGAAATCGAGTTCGTCAGAGCTGAAACTTGGGACAGTGGTTCCCTGACCGCAGAAGACATTTACAAATCCAAACTCCCTGAATAATCAGGTTGTCTGAAAAACAAACTCCTTGAAAAAGCACCAACACCCCACGTAGACAACGGACGCGGGGTGTTGGTGTTTTCGTATCAAACAAAATGACGCATGTCCGAGCATATAGAGCAATTCAAATAAACAATCTCCACTTTCCGTCACTCCCGCGAAGGCGGGAGTCCAGTGATAGGTGCAAGCGTCAACAGAATGCCACTGGATTCCCGCCTGCGCGGGAATGACAAAATCTGTCTTCAGATGGAGAAGACGTGCACGAACTGCTTGATCACTTCACGCGAAAATCAAGCAGTGTATCGTCACCAAACGCAATACGATCGCGCAGGCTAAGCGTCGTCCCCTGCGTGATGGCTTTGAGTTGTTTGCCCGTCTTCACCGGTGAAAGTGCCGTCGGATCACCGAGCAGTTTGGGCGTGACATAAGCTAATACCTGGTCAACGAGTTTGCGTTTGAACATCTGCCCATGCAGTGTTGCGCCACCTTCGACAAGCACATTGGTCATCTGCTTGAGGGTGACCAACTGCTTGAGCAGTCGCTTGAGATTAAGCTTGCCATCCTTGTCGGGTTTGAGCATGACCAGTTCAACACCACGCTGCGATAGCCGTTTGGCTTTGGGGGAGTCGGTCATGGTAGTCGAGCAGACAACCAACAGCGGCGCCTGGTCGAGGGTCTTGATGAGGTTGGACGTTAACGGCAGTTTCAGTGAGGGGTCCACGACAATGCGCGTGGCAATGCGTTTGACGGGAACATCGCGCGCGGTGAGAGTTGCGTTGTCAGTGATGGCCGTGTTAATGCCGATCATCACCGCATCAACGCGGGCGCGAATCTCATGAACATGCTGTCGGGATTGGCTGTTACTGATCCATTTACTCGAACCGGTGTGTGTTGCGATGTAGCCATCAAGGGTCTGCGCCCACTTGGCGATGACCCAGGGCATGCCGGTGGACAGGCGTTTGAGATAGGGTTCATTCAGCGCGACAGCCTGCTTCTCACAGAGTCCGACTTGGACATCGATGCCTTGTTCACGCAGGGTTTTAAGCCCATGCCCAGCGACTTTGGCGAAGGGATCGGCCATGGCGACGACGACACGTTTGACACCTGCTTTGATCAGGGCATCGGTGCAGGGCGGTGTCTTGCCGAAGTGACAGCAGGGTTCGAGTGTGACATAAGCGGTGGCATTTTTGGCTGAGACATTGCAGCTGGCCAGCGCGTTGGGCTCGGCATGGGGGGTGCCAAATCGCTTGTGATATCCCTGGCCGATTTTCTTACCCGCTTTGACAATGACGCAGCCCACCATCGGATTGGGTTCGACGAACCCTTCACCGCGCTTGGCAAGTTTCAAAGCCCGGGCCATCCATTTCATGTCGTTATCGGTTTTTGCCATGATGCGAACATGATAACAGTTGCAAAGCGATCCGGTAGACGCAGGTTCACAACTGATTTTGATTTGTCGCCTTGATCAAACCGATACAATAAAAGTGGACTTTAACCAACGGATGGAGCAGACATGTCCGAACGCAATGTCAAAATCTTCGGCAGAATCACATCCCTGCAAAAACAGATCGACCAGATGCTCGATCAAATCTCAGAAACCGCGATGCTCTACCAGCAGTTGTTTGACCACTACCTGGATCAAGGGGCGGATGCTGCGATGGAGAAAAAAGTCGAGCGCATTCTCGAACGCAAGCATCTGACCAGTGCGCTATGCAAAGAGCTTGAGATCGCGCTGTACACGGACATGCTCATTCCCGATGCGCGCGGCGATGTGCTTGAGTTGTTACATGCCCTGCATGACCTGATGGACCTGTACAAGGACCTGGCAGTGGACTTATCCATTCGTCAGCCACGTTTTGATCCTGCACTAAATCACGAACTGATGGCTGTGGTCAAACTGGTCACCGAAGCGGTGGATCACCTGGTCAAAGCTTCGCGACTGTTCTTTTCCGACTTCCGTTCGATGCAGCATGACCTGCACAAAGTCGCTTTTCTGGAAGGTGAAGCAGACGATCTGGTCAACAGACTCAAGCGACAGATTTTTGCGACGGATGATCCGATATACAAGAAACTCTTCCGATGCGAGATTCTGGACAACCTTGATGATTTGGCGGACTCTGCCAAAGACGTGTCGGAGATGTTGAGCATTTACGCGATCAAGCGTGCGTTGTGATTTGAATTGGACTTGATCACGAATCGAGTGATATGGATAGCAGTATTCTCATTTTTCTCTCAAGCGGCCTGTTTTTAGGTTGGAGTCTTGGGGCCAACGATGCAGCGAACGTGTTCGGCACGGCGGTGGGTTCGCGGATGGTGCGCTTCGGGACCGCAGCGTTAATCTGCAGCATCTGTCTGACAGCCGGCGCGGTGATCGGGGGTGCGGGGGCTTCACATGGCCTGGGGAAACTCGGTTCCATTGCCACGCTTCCCGGCGCGTTCACGGTTGCGTTGGCAGCGGCGGCAACCGTCTTATGGATGACGCGCGCAGGCTTACCCGTCTCCACTTCGCAGGCGATTGTCGGGGCAATCGTCGGTTGGAACATGTTTGCCAGCGTCACCACGGACAAGGCGGTGCTCTCGAAAATTGCGATGACATGGGTGGCCTGCCCGATCCTCGGCGCGATCTTTGCCATGGTGTTGTATCAGTTACTCAAAGGCTGCATTTACCTGTTCAAACCGCATCTACTCAGGCAGGACCAACTCACGCGTTATGGCCTCGTGCTCGCTGGGGCATTGGGCAGTTACAGTCTCGGTGCCAACAACATCGGCAATGTCATGGGCGTGTTCGTGCCTTCATCACCGTTTTCCGATATCACGCTCATTGGTGGCATCACACTCAACAGCACACAGCAACTGTTCCTGCTGGGCGGTATTGCCATCAGCGTTGGCGTGTTCACCTATTCCAAAAAAGTGATGATGACCGTCGGAGACAGCCTCATGCCCCTGACGCCGGTGGCGGCACTGGTGGTGGTGGTGTCGCATTCACTGGTGTTATTCGTCTTCTCGTCGACGACCTTGCGGGACACGCTGGTGTCGATGGGGCTATTCAAAATCCCGCTGATTCCCGTCTCCAGTTCGCAGGCGGTGATCGGGGCGGTGATCGGTATTGCGTTACTCAAAGGCATGCGCGGCGTGCGCCAGGTTCGCTGGGGCGTGCTGGTGAACATCGCAGGCGGCTGGGTGATGACCCCGATCGCAGCTGCAATTCTCTGCTATGTCCTGCTGTTCGTGATGCAGAACGTCTTTAACCAGGCGGTGATGTAGGATTGGAAAAAGGGATTAGGGATTTGTGATTAGGGATTAGGGGAAGGCAATCAGGCCAATGACGCCAGCGGCGAACATATTCACAGCCCTAATCCCAAATCCCTAATCACTAATCCCTGTGTGACGTTATTTAGCGGTTTGCATTTCCCATTGACCACCATGAGACGTAACATACAACACATTCTCTGATTCGTTTTCTTACACGGTATTGATCATGCTCGACACCCGACTTTGTCTAAAATCCCTTTCGCGCTGGCTCTCTGCTGCACAGGCCTATTGGGTCGAATTGCCCGACCACCCTGGGTTAGGTTTCTATGGCACGGGGTACAACACATGGGCCGTCCAGACCAACCAGAAGTTCATCGCGGCTGCGGCCACCATGGCGGTGATGGATGACCGCAACACCGAACGCAATCTCTCTCAGGCGCTCAGCGCCCTGCGGTACTGTCTGGCAACGCACAAAACCGGCCCACTGCCACTCACCGACGGATCACGCTGGGGGCATACGTGGATCAGTGTCCTGGGACTTGAGCGCATGATGTATGTGTTCAAACTGCTTGACGATCACATGACCGACCAGGACAAAACCGACGCCAAACGCGTACTCACCAGCGAAGCGGATTGGATCGCTCATGATCTGGAACGCGGGGGTACCAAGGGCGTCCATGCCAGCAAATGGGCCAAGGACGGCAACAACGATCCCGAGTCGCATATGTGGAACGGCTCGTTTCTCTGGCGCATCGCACAGATGTATCCCGATCATGAGAATGTGACAGACTGGGTCAAGCAATCCGAACTGCTGCTGTTCAACGCCATCACCACCGAAGCCGACAGTGATCATGAACTTTACGTCGGCCCGCAGTTTTTCGAAAACTATGCGCTGGATCATCACGGCTACATGAACGTGGGATACATGGTCATCACGCTATCCAACGCAGCAATGCTTTACTTTGACTTAAAGCACAATGACTGGCCGATGCCCAAGCATCTGACACATAACCTGGAAAAACTCTGGCGGGTGACCAAGAAAATGGTCTTTGCAGACGGACGCCTGGCACGCATCGGCGGGGACACGCGCGTCCGCTATGCCTACTGTCAGGAGTATCTGCTGCACACCATGATGATGGCAGCGGACCTCTTTGGCGACACGCATGCAATGTATCTCTGCGCCAGCCAGCTTCAAACCTTACTCAAAGAACAGAACACCAACGACGACGGCAGCTACTACGGCAGTCGTCTTGGTTATCTCATCAAGACCAGCCCGTACTACTACACACGCATCGAATCCGACCGGGCCTGCGCTGTCGCTGCAGCCATGCATTACAACCAACTCGTCAAGTGGCCCGGACGTGGCAGCATGGATTTTGAATCCGATGTGGCAGGACTCTGGGTTGAAGCCGAACACGGCGATGTCATTCACCGTAGCCCCACCCGCTTTGCTTCGGTGAGTTGGCATGCATGCGGACTCGGTCAGGCCATCTGCCAACCACCCGACGATGGTAACCTTGCTGAGTGGTCGAGCAACCTCTGCTCCGTGGTGAAATTCATGGGGGATCAAACCAGCATCCAGGACCTGCACCCGCCCCACCGTGATCTGGAACACTATCAAATCGACGGCTTTGATGGCGGTTTTGCAACACTCGGCCGCATCCGCGAAGGCGTTAACGTCCCCGTCAAGGAAGGTTGGCAAAGCACGCAGTTGGCAACGCTCCAGCAGGCCTTCATCGCGCTTCCCGACGGGCAAACCCTCATCGGCATGCATCACTGTAAAACCGGTGAAATCCGTGCGTATCCGACGGTGATCAAAGGCATGCACCTGAACCTGCCCAACGATTTGTACAACGGTCATCAACGCACACTCAATACGCCCGAAGACCAACTGACCTTGGCAACCGAGACGCGCGAAGATCACGCGGTCCAGCTTAACTGCAAATGGGTCAATATCGACCATCGCGTCGGCGTGGTCGGCGTGTATGGCGCGGACCAGTTGTGCATTGACCGCAGTGTCAAACGGCGCGGCGGTCCTTATCAATCACTGCATGTCGATGAGCTTTGCTACGGCTATCAGAATGGTGCAAAAAACGGCGTGACGCCATACTCCATGATCCTGGATATCGGCTTTGTGATTGGCTCGAACATCAACACGCAGGACACGCAGGAACTTGCCAAGAAAACCACGCATAAGTCCGACGGAGATCTGCGCACCATGCAGGTGATGGGGGCTGATGGTCGGATGTATGTTGCCTGCGCCAACTTCGGCGTGGGGACACGCACGATCAACTGCGGCTCACTGTGGCCCTCGAGTATTGATGCGATCAACCTTGCCAACGGCGAGAAGGTCAAATCCGACGACCGCAGCTTCACCATCCCCGGCGCAACGGCGGCGGTGTATCTGTTGGATATGTGAACGTCACACACATAAAAATTGAACATTTAGAGCGATGCAAAGAATGAATCTCCACCCTCCGTCACTCCCGCGCAGGCGGGAGTCCAGTGGAATTTGCAATTTTCTACTGCATGCCACT
>PAIY01000073.1 GCA_002704825.1 Phycisphaeraceae bacterium | reverse complement strand
TTCGTCATTCCCGCGCAGGCGGGAATCCAGTGGCATGCAGTCGAAAATTGCAAATTCCACTGGACTCCCGCCTGCGCGGGAGGACGGAGGGTGGAGATGAATTCTTAGCATCGCTCTATTTGGCAGGCGAAACAATGGGAATGTCAATCCCGGGGATGGGCGGCCTGAATCGGATATAGCCAGCACGTTGATCAAAGCTGACAATGAAATACTTCATGGTTTCCGATCCCATCAATGAGCGTTGCTGCTTGATCATGATTTTTTTCTGGTCGGTTCCTGACATGATAAAATCAGATGTCAGAACGTTGTAGACTTCAGGCTGCATGACGATGGATGAGCCCAGCATCACGTTATCCCGCATCTGTCCCTTGTACACATTACTGTTAGGACCGTAGGCCGTCATGATCGTCTCGGTCCTGCGTGGCTGGGTGATCCAGTTGACGCCTTCACCGGGATGATTGATGAAAACAAACGGGATGGAGGCCCCCGTGTCGACAATGAAAGGCATGGTCTGCTTGCCGACCTTCAGATCCACGGACATGTGGATGGAGTCCTTCATATAAAATTTGAGAGTATCCGGTCTGGAACGCAGCGGTTGGTAGGGCGAAAGAATCAGCTTGTTGTTGGGATAGTCAATCGTCATGATCACGTCATAAAACAAGCGTGCATTGATCAGGCCCGCAAAGGAAATATCCGAAGCTGTTTGGTCGGTTCCGTGATTCCATTCCGCGACGTCGAAATGCTTGAACTCAGCCTTGCCGATGGTCAGGGATTCGATGTGTTTAAAACGTTTGACTTCCAGGCGACCGTTGTATGAGTTGATCTGGTCCCACTGGTAATCGCTGTCGGGCAAACCCAGTTGTTCGATGACATGTCGATTGATATACATCACGTCCGCGCCGGTATCCAGAATGAACCGATAGGGGCCGTTGCCGTTGATCATGACGCTGATGATCGGGACTTCTGCACGCATATCCAATGGCACAATGGTGTGCGTGCTGATTTGCGTTTGCTGCGGACTGGCTTGCAGTGCAGTTGTCTTACAGCCAGACAGTCCGATGGACATCAACAACAGAATGACAATCAGGCACATGGCAGGAAGGCCCGACAGCGTGAGATGATTCCAATCGCTGGTATGACAATCGTGTGATCTTAGGTCGAGAAAAAACATGGACATGGCCCCCGTTACAAACACATCAAGTTCATTGATTCATCAAATCAAAGTCGATGCATCATAGCAAATCTGTTGTGTTCACGGGTAGCGTTCAGTCCAACGGATTGAATCTCGGTTGACTGTAGCCACGCATCTGGATGGGCTTGGTGCTTGAGCGGGTAAAGCGAACCAGACGGCTGCGCTGGTCGATGGTGATGGCAAAATGCCTGAGAATCTCGCCGCCGATTAGTGATGTTGCGTCAGCGAAAAGCGGGTCCTGATTTTCTGATGAGATCAACGGATACTCACCGGGGCGGATGTAGACGATCGGACGCTGGATTTGCTGGTTGGCCAGTTGCACCGTCTGATTGATACGACCCACGCGGATGTCCACCGGGCCGTGAGGCGTGTTGGTGGTGCCTGAAACGATGGGGCCTTGGGCGAAGGTCAATCGCTGGGCATCGGTGTCGGTGAGGAAAAAGCCCATGGACGTGCCGGTGTCGAGGGTGAAGGTCATGACCTTGTCGTTGACCGGCAAGTCAATGAGAAGATGCTCCGCATCAGGAAGACGCGCGCCAATGACATCCCGAGCGTCGGCCCCAAGATAATCATCAGGCGTGAGAATCAACTGACTGTTGGGATAGTCGATGGTCAAGAGCAGTTGAGCAAAGACACGCAAGCCCAGCAAGCCATCAATGCGAATTGACGATCCCAGATAGTCCGATGGGATATTCACCAGCTTGGCATCCAGACGTTCACAGGTGACATCACCGATCGTGAGTTGGTTGATGTGTCGAAAGCTGACGGTGTCCACGCCGCCGATGGATCGGGCGAACTCCGTGCCTCGGATGATGCCTTGAGGGAGTTTGAGTTCATCAGCGACATCAGGGCGGAGTACCACGGTGGGGCTGCCGGTGTCGAGGATGAGGTTGTACGGACCCTGGCCATTGATCTTGACGGGGACAATGGGCAAGTGGCTGTAAACCTTGATCGGGATGGTGGTCGGGCTGGTGATCTGAATCTGCCGGGGGGCAGCCTGTGGGAGTTCGGCTTGGCAACCGATCAGGCTCATGGCCATCAGAAGAAGCACCAGGCACATCGCGGGGTGTCTCATGCGTGCATGATAGCAAGTAATTTCGGATTTCGAATTTTGGATGTCGGATTTTGGTTAACCGCTTGCGGTTTGGCAGGATTGTCCAAGTATGTATCAAACCTTGAATCACAACTCGACGCGATAAACCGCTAGCGGTTTTGAGGGCAGACATATGGCGCAATAAAAAACACGGTGCAACGTGAGGTCGCACCGTGTTTGATTGGTGATGGTGTTGTCGCGTCGTTGACGCTGCGTGTTATCCCTTGACGGCACCCATCTGAATACCCTTGACCAGATACTTCTGGAGGAGCACGAAGATGAAGATCATGGGGATGACGGCCATGGTGACTGCTGCCATCATCAGGTGCGTTGACTGTCCACGGGTTGAGTCGAAGAACAATAGACCAATGGGAAGCGTGTAGCGTTCCTGACTTTTGAGCATGACCAACGGCCAGAAGAAGCTGTTGTAGTTGCCCATGAACGTGAAGATGGTCAATGTGATGATACCCGGGCGACACAGCGGGAGAATGATGTCCCAGAACAATCGCCATTTGCTGGCGCCGTCGATTTCCGCTGATTCGTCGATACTCGTTGAGATGGTGAGCATGAACTGTCGCAGCAGGAACGTGCCGAACGCCGAGAAGGCGGCTGGGAGAATCAGACCCATGTAGGTGTCGACCAGTCCCAGGGTGATCATGATCTGATAGTTGGGGATCATCATGACCAGACCCGGGAGCATCATGGTGGACAGATAAAGCATGAAGACTTTATCGCGACCGGGCCATTTGCAACGGGAGAAGGAGAACGCTGCCAGCGAACTGGTGGTGACCTGCAGTGCAGTGACCCACGACGCGATGAACAGCGAGTTCCAGTAGAACTTGGCGTAAGGAACGACGGTGAAGACTTCCTTGTAGTTCTCCGGCTGCCAGATCTGGGGGATCCAGTTTTCAGACTGCACTTCCGTCAGCGGCTTGAAGCTGGTGAGCACCATCCATGTGAACGGAAGGGCCAGACCCAGCGACATGCAGGCCAGGAGGATATGCAGAAACCATGTGCCGAAGAATTTCTTGGGCACCAGACGATTACTTGTGACATCGGCGGCATTAGTCATTGACATATCGGCTACCAAACTTCCAGTTGAACATTGTGATGGAAAAGACCATGGCAAAGAGCACCCAGGCGAATGATGAGCTGTAGCCCAGTCGACCGGTGACAAAGCCCTCGGTGTAAATACTGTAGGACAACGTTGTCGTGGCACCGGCCGGACCACCGTTGGTCATCGTGCGGGCCATTTCAAAACCACCTTGCAGACCGCCGATCATCGCCATGACCACGATGAAGAAAGTCGTCGGGGCAAGTTGAGGCCAGGTGACGTTCCAGAACTTCTGGAAAGGTGAAGCACCGTCAATGTCGGCCGCTTCATAAAGCTCACCCGGCACGTTGGTCAACGCTGCCAGATACAGCAGCATGTTATTCGAACCAATCGCACCCCAGAAACCCATGAGCATCAACGCAGGCTTGGCCCAGTGGTAACTGGTGAGCCATTCCGGGGCAGATAGTCCGCCGACGGCTACACCGTTGTCGATGCTAATCTCGGCCATCCCAGGCAGGTTGTAAGCGACGATGCCAAGACCGGTGACGATGAATTGTATCACCATCATGAACAGGCAGAACATCAAGGCGTTACCAAATCCATTACCCGGCTTGCAGTCGAATTCCTGCTTGGAGGTGATGATCATGAACAAGGTCACCGCCAGAAGCACGCCAGCCACAATTGCGATGCTGTAGCGGGCAGCCTGAATCGGGAACCACTGTGATGCCATTACCGACGGAAGCACCAGGAAAAACAAAGGCAGGATAATCGCACGCGATCCCAGATCACCGTCACGCCAGAGGGTACTCAGACGTTTGAGTCCCATGAACAAAATCGCGCCAATGACGATGATCGCAATCCATAAACCCGCTTGGATCACTGACGAGTTGGTCGCATTCACCGCGACTTCAACCTTTTTGAGAATCGGGTTAAGCGTCTGGTTGATCGGACCACTGATCGGGTTGTAGAGTTTCTTCCACAACAGGTATGTTGCAACACCCGCAGTAAAGTGCGGCAGGTAGAACAGTGTGCGATACACCGTCGAGCCACCTAATGCACCACCGACCAGGAAAGTACATCCCAGTCCGCAGACCAGAATCGTCATGGCCGATGCCCCCATGCCAACAAGTGTGAGCATGATGCACGAAGCGATGAGAATAGCCGTTGCGATGATCATTAAAGCGGACTTCTTGCTGCCACCGCGTAGGTCCTTGCTCAACAGCAACGCACAGATCAGTGAGCCGCCGATGGTGAACGGGATGTTCATCATGAAGAACAGAGTGTTGCCCAGGTACTTGTAAAAGTCTGAGTTGGACAGCAGGCGTTGGAAGTTTTCAATCCCGACAAAATGCGGTGACGCTTCGGGTTTGAACATGTTGTGCAGTTTCAGGTCCCAGTTGGAGAACGCCATGATCATGGAGAAAATCAACGGGATGGTCGTGAACGTCAGGAAGCCCAGGATGTTGGGTGTTAAAAAACCCAATCCTGTTGCCAGCTCGCGGACGGTTCGGTTCTTTTTGGTACTCATGAATTATTCCTCTTCCTCGAGCATACCCTGGACTTTGTAATAGCGAAGGTAGAACGGGTTCTGAATCAAGCTGGCAGGAATCTTCTTGCCTGCTGCCTTGAGTTCATCAATCTTCTTCTGATCAGCACGGGCTTTTTCGTACTGCGGTTTGATGTCGGGGTTTTCTTCCAGCGTACGCTGAATCTCGGCATTGATGCGGTCGGCAGCACGCTTGGCGGCATCCTTGGCAGTCGCACGATTGTTGATGTATTCGTCTTCGGCGTTCTTGATTTCCATGCTCACTGTTTCAGGAACACAGTAAGGGGTAATGTCGCCCGGCAAGGCGATGTTCTCCATCAAGTCGGTGAAGCGATCGTGCATGCCCCATTCGGACTTGTAAACAGGCATCGAAGCCATGTACAACGCGTCAAACTCTGCCAAAGCCTTCTGGTAGTCTTCGTCGGACATCTTCGCAGGCTTGGGCGGACGGGGCAGATCCTTCTGCAAGGACCATTCCGATTCGCGGTCGATCTTGTCGAGCTTTTCATAAAAGTCGATGCGGAAGTTACTCAGCAGGTTCTTTTCGTCTTCCTCGTAGGGGAAAATGATTTCAGTCTGCGTCGGCAAAAGTGGCAACGGCTTATCCCATGCAAGCGTGTTGACATACTTGGGGTTGGGGGGCAAAGCGTCAGCGTCGCGGACGATCTGCATGTTGTAGTCTTCCGAGGCCAGATAAGACTGGAACGTCTTGGCAAGTTCAATGTTCTTGCCACCTGCGTAAATTCCCAGGGCTCGCGTGTTACAACGCGTCGTCGGGAAGCCACCATGCGGTGGTTCAATCACGTCAAGCTTCATCATTGGCTTGCCGGCATCCAGACGAGCCTGCTGAATCTGACGCAGACGAATCAAGGAGTAACGACCCATGATGAACATGGCATAGTTGCCTTGTCCAAAGAGGAAAATCTGCGGACCGCCATAACCGGCTTCGACATCAAAACCGCTTTGCTCCGCAGCTGTCGGGGTGATGTGGTCGTCGTACATCCACTGGTATTTCTTTTCCAGTGCCTTGATGTAACGCGGATCTTCCAGTTGGCAGAATGAGAGTGTTTCGTCAAAGCAGGCCAGACCCAGCGAACGGTAGAGCGTTTCGGTGTCTATGCTGTGGAGCATGAAGCGATCCTGGTGACTCTTGCCTTCGTTGGCTTTCTGGACATACTCACGGCCGATGCGTTCGAAGGTGTCCCAGTCCCAGCGGTGGGGCGGACGTTCGACGTTCAGCTCGTCAAACTGGTTGTAGTCGACCCACAGCATCCGCACAGCGACGTTACATGGGTACAGATACTGCTCGCCATCCTGGGCAATGAGCGGGCGAATCGGTTCCCATGTGGTGCTTACGTCGTAACCGAGTTTATGGGCGGTTTCGGTTACCGGCGCGATCAGACCGATCGCGTTGAAGTAACGCATGTCCGTACCACCAGCCATGTCCATGGTGTCACCACCGACACCCGAGACGCCTTGAATGACCTTCTTTTCCTTACGGGAGTTGGCTGCATCAACCAGCACCCGCATCTCCGGGCGGCTGGGATCTTTCTTGAGCCAACGCTGGAAAATAGCGATCTGTTCCACGCGTGCCGGGTTCGGGTCGGTCACCCAGTAAATGGTTGGCTCTTTGAATTGCGTGGTTGGCAACATATTCCATGTTGCGACCGACGCGCAGGCAAGTAGTGCGAAAACGCACATAAACAAATATTTCATAACAACCCTTCTCCTGAAACAGGGATTGCACGAGGGATAGTGAAACCCAACGGCTGGTCGACAATCAAGCCGACAACTGGCCACAGCACAGCTACGAGCTGCCAATTCACATCTGCAAGGTGAGCGGGTCGACCCGAATGGTCGCCTGGACGGACTTTTGGTAAATGCGTCGCTGCTAACCCTTCACCAACAGCTTCGGCCCCGGGGTGAATCAAGCAGATTCACCGATCCGTTTCGGTACAAAAACGCAAAACAGACCATAATCGGAGAATTGTAGACGATTATCTTGCCTTCTGCCACCTGATTGGATGAGAAACATCAGACTTGCTCAAGTTGCACTCTCAGGACATTCGTCTGAAGGGATGGCACCGAATTTCCGGTGACGTCGAGCGTACTCGACAATGGCTTGACGCAAGGTGTCGATTGTGAAACTCGGCCAGCAAACGTCAGCCACGTAAATCTCCGCGTAACTGATCTGCCAAAGCAGATAATTGCTCAACCGCATCTCACCGGCGGTGCGAATCAATAAATCAGGGTCCGGCAAACCGGCGGTGTAGAGATTGTCACTGATCATCTGTTCAGTAATCGCCTCGGGCTCAAGTTCACCCACTGCAACCTTCGCTGCCAGCTTGCGCATCGCATCGGTGATCTCGGTCCGTGAACCATAATTGATCGCCAACGCCAATGTCAGCCCCGTGTTCTTGGCCGTCATTTCCGTGGTGATATCCAGTTGCTCAAGCACTGCTTGGGGCAATCCTTCACGCCGACCGACCTGCACGAACTTGACGTTGTTGTCCATCATCGTCGCCCGTTCAGCCTGCAGATACTCCACGTACAAAGCCATCAGACATTCGATTTCGTCAGCAGGGCGTTTCCAGTTGTCCACGGAGAAGCTGTAGAGCGTCAAGGCATCCAAACCCAGCTTGGCGCACTCGGTGACCACCGCGCGAACCGCGCGGGCGCCACTTTGATGTCCAAACAGGCGCGGCTTGCCTTGCTGCTGAGCCCAGCGACCGTTGCCGTCCATGATGATGGCAATGTGACGGGGCAAGGCAGCTTCGGACACGCCGACCTGGGCCAACGCCTGTTGGCTTTGATCCATCGTCTCTGACGGGCCGGTCTGTGGATTGTCGAGTTGCGACTCGATCATGTATGTGTCCTGTTACACAAGCCCATGGGCTGTTGGTTTGTCAATCGACTGCAATCCAATTTTACCAGAAGTCACTTCCGTGAGTTTAGCGGAAGAGAATCTGATCGCGACGACGTCCAACGCAGACCATCGGGATCTTGACGCCGATGTGCGATTCAACGCAATCGACATACTGCTTGGCGGTCTGCGGCAATTCTGCATAGGTCTTGCAATCACCGATCGGATCCATAAACCCGTCCATGACTTCATAAATCGGCTTGACCGTTGCCAGATCATCCGAGTCTGCTGGCAGGGTGTTGTAGGTCTTGCCATTGAGTTCGTAGCCGACACAGATTTTGAGTTGTTCCAGACCCGCAAGTACAGCCAAACCGGTGCAGGCGATGGCGGTCGCGCCGCTGAGTCTTGCTGCATAACGCACGGAGACGCAGTCAAGCCAACCCGTGCGACGGGGGCGACCCGTGGTCGTGCCGAACTCGTTACCTGCCACGCGAATCTTGTCCGCTTCATCACCGAAGAGTTCGGTGGGGAAGGGGCCTTCGCCGACGCGGGAGGTGTAAAGCTTGACGATGCCGACGATGTTCTTGATCGTACCACCCGGAAGCGAGGTGCCAGGGTAGATGCCCAGGCTTGAGCAGTTACTGGAGGTGACATAAGGATACGTGCCGTGGTCCATATCGAGCATGACGGCGTTGGCACCTTCGCAGAGAATCTTTTTGCCATCCGCCAAACCGGTGTGCAAAAGGTCATTGGTGTCGGTGATCATCGGGGCAAGACGCTTGCCTTGCTCGCAGATGTCAGCATAAATCTTGTCGGCATCCAGCGGTTCAAACGGCACATTGCAGTGCTCCGCCAAGGCTTTGAAGATGGTGTTTTTCACTTCACAGATGTAGCCGACCTTGGCTTTGAGTTTATCGAGCTTGAGCAGTTCGCCCATGCGGATGGCAGTGGAGCGCAGGGCTTTATCAGCATAACAGGGACCGATGCCGCGACCGGTGGTGCCGATGGCTTTGGAGCCTTTGGCGGTGGCCATCGCGGTGTCATACAGCCCGTCCTGGACTTTGTGCCAGGGCATGACGATGTGGGCCCGGTCGGAGATGCGCAGGTGATCGGTGGTGACACCGCGTTCGTTAAGGCCGTCAATTTCCTTGAGGATTTGAGCAGGGTCGATGACCACGCCGTTGCCGATGACGTTGATGGCATTGGTGCACATGATGCCTGAGGGGATCAGGTGCAGCGCGAATTTCTGATCACCGATGATGACGGTATGCCCAGCGTTTGCACCACCGTTGTAGCGTGCGACGATGTCGTAACGCGATCCGAAAATATCGACGATCTGGCCTTTGCCTTCATCACCGTATTGCAAGCCGATGATCGCTGCGTTGTCTGAGGTGAGGTCCATTTTGGCCAAGGCATCGTTGAGTTCAGTGCTGGGCGGTGTCATTGTCATCATGCTTCCAAGTACTATTCGGAGTTCCGCACATCGGAGTTCCGTGGGGGCCGGGGTGTCACGGGTAAACCAGCCCGAACTTGCCGGGTGGGACACAAAAGCACCATTGTAGCATGACTCGCTGGCCGATGCGCGGTGAATTGGGATTTTAGGGATTGCCCGCAGATTCATTTTTTCACCGCCAAGACGCCAAGAACGCCAAGGTCGGAAAGAGAAAAACAGAAGATCTTTACCACCAGAGAACTCAGAGATAAACATCAAACCAATGATGTAATGCATTAACTCGCTGTGATCTGTGTCTGCCTTGTGGTTAAAAATATCTTTCCTCTGTCTTGAAAACTTGGCGTTCTTGGCGGTGAAAAGGGAATGTCCAGAGACTTAATCCCCAAAGCTGGTGCCCACGTCACGGGCCGCCAGCAACAGCGAGTTGTCCAGCTGGACTTTACGCTGCTTACCTTCTGCTGAGAGCAGTTCGACATCGGCAACGGTGCGACCTTGCATGACGATCAGCCGGTTTTCCTTACCGTCCATCAGTGCTTGGAGTGCTGCATGGCCGAACTCGGTGGCCAGCACGCGGTCTTGCGGGACCGGGGTGCCACCGCGTTGGACGTGGCCTAGAACGGTCGTTCGTGTTTCGATGCCGGTGCGTTTTTCGATGTCGTCAGCCACCACTTTGCCAACACCACCCAGGCGGATAGGGTCGGGGCTGTTGGGGTCCACATGATCGACCACCAATTCACCGCCAAGGGGCTTGGTGCCTTCGGAGACGCAGAGGATGGAGAAGCGCTTGCCGTGTTTGGAGCGGTTTTCGACCGCTTCACAGACCTTGTCGATGTCGTAAGGGATTTCAGGCAAAAGGATAATGTCGGACCCTGAAGCGACCCCACTATGCAAAGCCAGCCAACCGGCATTGCGACCCATCACTTCGACGATCATCGCCCGGTGATGCGAAGCGGCGGTGGTATGGATGCGGTCCAGGGCATCGGTTGCCACATCACAGGCGGTTGCAAAACCAAAGGTCACGTCGGTGCCTTCCAGGTCGTTGTCGATGGTCTTGGGCACGCCGATGCAGTTGACACCCTTGCGGACGAAGTTGGCAGCGCCGGACATCGTGCCGTCACCACCGATGACGATGATCGCATCGAGCTGGTGATGCTTGATGTGGTCCATGCAACGGTCGGAGACATCCTTGAATTCGGTGTTGCCATCGGAGTCGGTAACGGGGTAGCGGGTGGGGTCACATTTGTTGTGTGTCCCGAGAATGGTGCCCCCGAGGGTGAGAATGTTGCTCACGTCAGTGGCTTTGAGCGGGTGGATCCGATTTTGGACCAAGCCCATAAAACCGTCTTCAATCCCGAAGACTTCCAAGCCGTAACGATAGATGGCGGTTTTGGTTACAGCGCGAATCACAGCATTGAGTCCCGGGCAATCGCC
>PAIY01000072.1 GCA_002704825.1 Phycisphaeraceae bacterium | reverse complement strand
TGCCACGCGGGATCACCAATGTTCCAAATGGTAAAACCATCAAGTTCGAATACACCCCCGACAAGGTCTATTACCGCGTCCAGTTCAAGACGGATCAACCGGATGAAAAGTTCCAAGGCGCACAGGCACAATGGAATCGATCCGGTACCAACGCGAAATTGTTTCACGCACGTTTCCACCTGACGCCATTGGATGATTCGGTCGTCAAGGACCATGCCAGCCTGCAGGTGACCTATCCTCAAAAGGTCGCACACATCTCCGGCACGCAGGTCTATCCTGAGTACATTTTCAATATGGACTCAGCCAAGCATTGGAAGTTCCTCGGCGCAACCCATGGCACCAAAGGCGGCGTCGAACTCGTCGATTCACCCAATCGCCCCGGTGAAAAAGCACTGCTCTTTTCCGTCAAAATCAACAAGAACAAAAGCACGCCCGCATGGATGTATTGGCAGACGGTTCTCAAGCCCGAACTCTCCATCGTCGGAACCTACGAAACCGAATTTGATCTTTATCCTGTCACCAAAATGCCCTTCCGTATCATGACCATGTATGGCAATCATCACGGCTTTGGCATCATTCCCGCAACGTGGTCACCACTGGGCAATCACGAGCCGGGCAAGTGGCACAAGATCAAAATCAATGTCGGCATCCAACGCCGTGATATTGATGTCATCCGTTTCACCTTCCCCACTCGACCCGCGGAAGTCACCGATGGTGTTGAAGTCAAATTCATCATCGACAACATCCGCATGACCAAAGTCGCGGACCCCATTGCGGTCCGCACCATCGACAAGATGGCAGTCCATTCGGGCATCGAAGCAGGCTTCATGCAAATGCTCAACCCCACCGAACTGGTCGATGATGATCCCATGAAAATGGCAATGGAACTCAGTGTCCAGAAAACGCAGAAAGCAACGCTCACCATCGACGTGGTCAACACAGACACCAGGCAGTCGACCCATCAGGAATTACCCGTCACCCTCAAAGCACCTTTCACCGAGTTACAGGTCAGTCTACTGCATCTGATGACGGATACCGGTGTCGGCAATCATCAACTGACTTACGCTTTCCATGATGCCAATGGCAAGTTGATGGCAACAAGCGGCAAGCCACACGGCTTTGTTTTCTACAGTGAAGACCACATGCACAAGCAGCGTCACCAACTGCTTACTCGCCTGCGCCAGCTTCAAGACCGCAAGGATCAACTTGAGGATAAGGGCTTTGTCGTCGGGGAGCCCAATGTCACCTTGACCGTCTGTGATTGGTTCCTCAATGACCAAGGCAATGTCGTGGATGACTTTGTTCGTCAACGGGTATGCAGCATCGCGTATGAACAGATGGACTATATCAAGGGGTTGCTTGATGTCGCTCAAAAGCAATTGACGCTCCGCGAGCAGGGCACCGTCAAGGAAGCCAAGGTTGATGATTACCAGGTTGGCGTCCCCGTGCAGATTGCTGACGGTCGCTTTATCCAATCCGGTAAACCCATTTTCCTCATTGGTGCACTGGGTAGTTCGTCGCATGGTTACCTGCTCAAGGACATCGGTTTTAACTCCCAATCTCGTGAAACAGGCATTAACCGCTGGATCGCTCAAACACAGGATAAAGGTGTTGAACAACTCAAAGCGGTCTTCGATGTTTCTCGCAAGTATGGCATCTCTTCGAGCATGCTACTTTCGTCACATTACAAGCCCACACTCTATGGCAAATTCGAGGGTGCCGATTCCCCGCACACCGGCGCGAGCATGTTCCCTTGGGACGTGCTTCACCCGCATGTCGATGAACTCTTTGATCTGTGGTATCAACGCATGATGCCTTATCTGAAAAACGAAACGACATTGGTTTCACTGGGGACCGCCAATGAACCGGGGTATCAGGTTGACCAGGAATCCAAAACCTTTGAAGCAGCCTTTCGAGTCTGGTCCAAAGAGCAGTACAAGGACATTGATGTTGCCAACAAACTCTGGGGAAGCAGCTTTGCTTCCTTTGAAGATATCAACTCGCCGGACTTCTTTGTGTATCGCGAAAAGTCACAGGCTGCCAACTATGATTGGCTTCGCTTTGTCGATGAAAAAATCTCAGCCTTCTTCCAGCGTCGCAAAGAATACCTGCTCAAGGAAATGCCCGGCATGACCGTCTGGGTCAAGCTCATGGGTAACCACAAACACATTGGTTTTGGGCATCTCAACGAAATCACCAACATCCTCAAGGGTCAGAACGTTGCAGGGACCGACGGACATATTCCGATCTGGCTTGACCTGATCAAGTCCATCAATCCTGACTTGCCAATCGTCAACAGTGAATGGCATTTCCTGGGCGGTTCGATCGACATGAACGATCAGAACCTGATCCAACGCCGGATGGTTGATGGCATGACCCACGGTATCTGCAACGGGTTGATCTGGAAGTGGCATCGCAGTGAATGGGATACAAAGTCCAACGGTGCAGAACAAACACTCACCCGCTGGGCGCGCACGATTGATGTCGCAGGACGCACCGCGTTGAAGATGCGAGGCCTGGTCGAACCCATCTCTGATATGGGCAATCTGGATGGCGGCAAAGTCCGTCTGCTTTACGCCATCTCCTCAACCGTGAAGCTGGGTAAGGACTATGCGTTGCAGATGCAGGATGTCTACGACAGCATCGGTCGCAATGCCCTGGGCACCCGCATGCTCATCTCCAATCACATGACGGCATCGCAACTTGACGGTGTGACCTTGATCGCAGCAGGTCCCACGCCTTGTGTTGAAACACCGGCGTTGTCGATGATTGAACAATGGGTCAAGAACGGGGGCACGCTCTGGCTCACCGAGCCCACCATGCAACGTGATCCGTGGGATCGTGAACATACCGGACTGCCTGCTGCGTTTGTCTCTGCCATGAGCACGCAAGGCAAACATGCTTATGGCAAGGGGCAGATCGTGGTCAGTGAAGATGATGCCCTTGTTGCTGCACATTGCACCGGTCCCTGGGCCGTCAATGATCAAGGTCAGTACAACAAGCAGATTGATATCCGTTATCTCAAGCCGCAAAACGGTCAGCCCGGATACCTGAGCATTCTCAACCGTGACAGTGAACCGACCACCATCAAGCTTGTCGATGACAAGGGTTCGTGGAATGGTGCTTCCAAGGCTTACGACGTATGGAACTATCAGGATGTAGACTTGAGCCAGCCTTTGATGTTGCCTGCCAATGGTGTGATGTTGATCAGAATGTGAAGACTTTCGCATCGATCAAATGACAAGAAAGCGGCGAACCCATGAACCGTCGCCCCGGATCGAACAGGCCAATCAACACACAACGAGCAAGACAGCCTTTGCACGCATTGAGTAACTGGTGCTCATCAGCATCAATGTCTTGATGATCAGCATGGCATTTTCAAACACCGTCAGCATACAGGGGTAATGCTGGCGGTGTTTTTCATTTCTCCGTTCACGTTGACAAAGGATTGATCATTCGTCCCCACCCGGTAAGCTGTTGGCAAGTTATCGATACCTGTGTCCTGGTGGTTTCCCGGGCACACACAAAATCCACGCACGCACGTTTGAAAGACGGTACGCCATGGCAGAGATTCAATGGATGCAGGATGGACCCTTTGGCATGATGGTCCATTATCTCAAAGGTATCTTCCCGAAAAATGGTGAGCCGAATCCTGACTTTAGCCAGGCTGTCAATCACTTTGATGTCCAGCGTTTTGCTGATGACGTTGCCAACACCGGGGCGCGTTGGTTGATCTTCACCTTCGGTCAGAACACCGGCTTTTACGTCAGCCCAAACAGCTATCTCGAATCATTGATCTCAGGCTGCTGCTCCCAGCGAGACCTGGTCGCCGAGATTGCAGATGCGATGCACGCACGTGGCTTGAAATTCATTGCCTATCTCCCTGCAGAGATTGATCTGCAGAGTGAAGCTTTACGTCAGGCATTGGGGTGGGAGGATGACGATCCAACCAAGGCGGTCTTTCAAGCGCGTTACATGAAGATGATTCAATGCTGGTCGGAGCAACATGGCGATCGTATTGACGGCTGGTTTTTTGATGGCTGTTACGTTGCCAAAGAAAAAGGCTTCATGCGCACGCACAATTGGGATAACAGTCGTTTTGATGCTGATGCATGGGCGGCTGCGATTCGGGCAGGCAATCCCAATGCGGTGTTCACGATGAATGGCGGTGTGGGTTATCTGCATCACATTCTGGATAACCAGAATTTCGTCAGCGGTGAGTTTAACGATCTGAGTTTCCTGCCTGACGGGCCGACGAGTTTTGGGATGCAGAATCAGGTCCTCACTTGGATTGATTGCTTCTGGATGCACAATCAGGAGCCTGGCGAGATGCCACCCCCCAGGTACACCGACGAAGCACTCTTTGCCTTTGTGGCACATCACCGTCGGGTTGGCAGTGCGGTGACCTTAAACGTCGGCATTTATGAAGACGGGACTTTGGCTCCCAGGACACTTGAGCAGTTGACACGTTTGTCTGATCATCTCGCGCAGCACGGCGTGTCTTGATCGTTTCATAACAGTTTCAGAAATTTGTCCGATCCTGCAGCGTCAAGCCACATTGCCGGGTATCATGTTGGACACGATGAACCACTAACCCGAGGGATACACGCATGAATAACAATTGGAATATGAATTTAACCGAAGAAGCACTCCAGCCCGTCTCCCAGGCACCGGCTGCGGCGCGTGCGACCTTTATCCGCAAGACCTATGTCCACCTGCTCTTTGCAGTGCTCGCCTTCGTCGGACTTGAAACGCTGTTGCAGATGACGCCCGCTGCCAGAATGATGACCGAATCGATCATGGGCGCAGGGCGGTTTGGCTGGCTCATTGTCATGGTTCTGTTCGTGGGCGTGAGTTGGATGGCAGACGGTTGGGCACGCAATTCCGTGTCAATGGGTAAGCAGTATCTGGGCCTTGGCCTGTATGTCCTGGCGCAGGTGTTGATCTTTGCTCCCATGCTTTTCATTGCCAACGTCTATCACCCCGGTGTCATCCAGCAGGCTGCGATTTACACCATGATCCTCTTTGCTGGACTCACGGCTGTGGTCTTTTTGACCGGCAAGGATTTCTCCTTCCTCGGTGGGATTCTCGGGATCGGGATGATCGCTGCCATCGGCTTTATCGTGATGTCCATCATCTTCGGCTTTGGTGTTCCGCTGCTGTTCACCTGCCTGATGATCGTCCTTGCCTGCGGTTACATTCTCTATGAAACCTCCAAGGTACTGCACACCTACAACACCCGTCAGCATGTCGCGGCATCGTTGGCATTGTTTGCTGCGGTCGCCTTGCTGTTCTGGTACCTGCTGCAACTGTTCATGAGTCGTCGCTGATCCGACTGCTGGCCAATCTGAATAAATTGAAAAAAGGCGCCCGTGATGGACGCCTTTTTTCATTTGCAGGTCGTTCGCTTCATGAAGTGGATTGGCATCACTTCCGTTCACCGGCGTGGCGGTGGAAAACCGCCACCATGCGGTGGGCGACGGTCAAAGCTGCCTTGATTGGAGCGACCATCACGACTGGAACGATCTGCACCTGGACCCTGATTGCCTCCCATGTTCTGCGGGGAAAAGCTCGGGAGTTTGGACGTGCTGGGAGTGACGACCTGGACTTCATCCGGGTTGATGTTACGCACCAGCCGGACATAGTTGTCGATGCGGACATCATCACCTTGTGGTCCGTGGCCGTTGGCAAAGCGGCTTGCACTGCCACTCTTGGGATCACTCCGCTGAGCGCCTGCTCCGTGGACATCCATCCACTGTTTGGCTTGATTGCTACGAGGCGGCGAGAAGTACCCCATTGCACGTCCGAAACAAACGTAGTTGGCGTTGGTGAAATTGGGTGCATCGTAATGCGTCGTGCTTGACCAGAAGTAGGATTCGGTTTTCGTGATATCAAAAATCGGGTCGATGGCAGCGGTGCGTTTGCTCGCATCTCTCGCTTGTGGGGCGCGGGTGTAATCGACAAGACTTTGCAGTTCCTTTGAGTTGGGTAAACGCCAATCACTGTAGCCTGCGGTCTTGTTGGTCTGTGCATACTTCAATGCGGACGCCCAGTTCATGGCACGTTTTGAATCGGTTTTGGTCCACATCAAACCGGTCGCCTGATCGGAGATGGTGCCGTCATTGTTGTCGACGAACTTGTTCTTGCCGTACTCGGGATTACCACGGACATAACGGACATAGCGTGAGAAGCGGCGATAGGGATAGCCTTTGATACGGCCGTCTGCAAAGTTCACGCCGAAGACGGTGGGTTGGTTCCCCATGGTGGTGCCGACATATTCGGTTGCTGAGATGTACTGTGCATCGATGATCCGAGCACTTTTGTCGATGGCATTACCCCATTCGAAGTTGAAGTATTTTGTGTCGATGTAGGGGGTGGGGTTTCGACGCGTGACACAACCGTTAAAGTCGATGAGCGAGTAGAGTTCTTTGATCGTTGGTAATCGCCAATCGTCATAGCCGGCGGTGCGGTTGGTTGAAGCGCCGGACTTGGCTTGATCGAAGCTCATATTGCGATGGAATTGTTTTTCCCACATCAGCCCGGTGACCAGATCGGAGATCGTGCCGTCACCGTTATCTTTGTATTTGGGTGGATTGCTGCTGTATTGTGCGTCCTGCCCGAAGTAGGTTGAACCTTGTCGTGGAATGGATTTGAGTTGCCCGCTATTGCCAAAGATGTGGGATTGATTGGTATCCACGATGGGGTAGGGCCACGGGGTGGATTGGCTTTGGTCCTGTGCATGTGTGTTGATGGTGAGGTTGACTGCCAAAAGCACAACGATGAATCCACCAGCGATTTTGTTCATGATTCACTCCCATTATTTTCTCTTCACACCAGCATCTCTTTGAGTTCAACGGGTCGTTTGAAGGTTTATTGCAAAGTTTTTACGGTTTGGTTTGACGATGTCTTGATGGCGTGCCTACTATCCATGAATGCTTTTGTGTTTCATGATGATCATACGTTATGGACAGATGATATTTAAGATGTGTTGGGGCGTTTGATGAAGCTGATATGGATGATGGGAATTTTTGTGATGATGCTTGGTATGAATGCGAATGGGATCGCTCAGTCCAATGGTGCATTGATGGATGCTCTGCAGATGCAGCAAACCATCGAACGTGTCCTTGCAGTTGAGCCGCGTCGTCGCGATGCCAAGACCATTGACTGGTACATGATGAAAATGGATGAGAAAGGTAATTGGCCCGACATCGATTATGCCAACAAGCGCCGCGCCAGTTGGACGCCCATGGATCATACGCAGCGACTCAAGGATATGGGCCTTGCCTACTACCATATGAAGTCCAACGATCCCAAACGCGAGATACTCAAACAGAAAATCATCCTCGGCATTGATCGTTGGCTGGAGATGAAATTGGAGAGTCCGAACTGGTGGCATAATCAGATTGGTGTTCCGCAGGGCTTTGCACTTGCGGGCCTTTGTCTTGGTGAGGCGCTCCCCGATCAAACGCGCAAGCAGATGGTGTCGCTTCTTAAGAAACATGTGCGCATTGGCATGACCGGTGCCAACAAAGTCTGGCTGTCTCAAAATGTGGTCTTGCGTGGATTGCTTGAGGGCAATGCTTCGGATGTCAAAGCGGGGATCAACAGTATCACCGATGAAATCTTTGTCAGTCGCAAGGAAGGCATTCAGCCGGACATGAGTTTTCATCAGCACGGGCCGATTCTCATGTCCAACAGTTATGGTCTGGCTTTTCTGTCAACCAATCTTCGTTTTATGCAGATTGTTGAAGGCACAGCCAATGCGTTTTCCCCGGAGAAAAAGGCGATTCTCACCGACCTGTTGCTGGACGGCACAGGTTTGATGACGTTTAAAAATCAAACCACACCTGCCACCATGGGACGCGGCTCATCGCGCAGAAATACCTTACAACGCAATCTTGCTGGTTACTATCGTCAGCTGCTTGCCTGTGATCCGCCGCGACGTGATGAGTTGGAATATGCCTTGAAGGTGTTGGAGGACAAACAGCCGTACCCGGCTATCAACCGCATGTACTTTGCATCGGATTTTATGATTCATCAACAACCGGATTGGCATCTGGCCATCAAGCTCTTTTCTAATCGCACGTACAACTCCGACGGCCCGGTGAACAGTGAAGGTTTGGAAAACGGCTACATGAGTCATGGCAGCGCTTTTCTGCAGCGCGGCGGACATGAATATCTGAACCTGGCTGGCGTGTGGGATTGGCAATACCTTCCCGGGACCACCGTCGCCGTTTCACCAACGTATCAAGGCCAACTCAAGAAACACAATGGGTCGAACATTGCAGGCGGCGTGAGTGACCAGACAGTGGGAACGCTTGGCTTTACGCTGAATCTCGACGGACTTCATGCTGACCTGGCCTGGTTTTGTTTTGATGATCGGTATGTCGTTTTAGGTTCATCGCTGAAGCATGACCGGAACCTGCCCATCGTGACAACACTTGAACAATGTCATCTCAAAACGAAAGTCTTTGCGCCGGACACCCTGGGCAAGCCCAAAGCTTTGGCAGATGAGGTAACCGGGAAACTCACAGACACCAATTGGTTGTGGCATGATCAGGTGCTTTATGTCAATCAAGGTAATAGCATCACCTGCCTGGGGTCACGTAAACAGACAGGTAACTGGGGCAGAATCAATATCACCTACAAAGACACGCCGGAGGATCAAGCGAGTGTGTTTCGTGCATGGCTTGAGCATACCGATGGGCAGTTTGCTTACACAGTATTCCCGAATGTGTCCGTTGAAAATGCAGCGAATTTGGCAGCATCAACGCAGGTACAGGTTGTCTCGCAGACCGAAACGGCTTTGGCGGTTTATCATCGTGACCAACGACTGGGCATGGCGATTTGCCTTGAGCCGACTACGGTGCAATTCAACGATCAATGGACGGTAGCAGTTGATCAGCCTGTTGCTTTGGTACTCCGGGACTTGGGTGAAAAGACGGCCAGGATTTCGTTGTCATCACTGACCCAAATGGATCAGGAAGTGGTCTTGACGGTCAATGGCCAATCACAAACCATTGCATTGCCCCAGGGACAACAAGCTGGGCAAGCGGTGGCGCTGCACTGGGATTGATGAGCCTGCGCTTTGAAGCTGGTGCTGTGCTATATTGGTGCATCATGAGGCAACACGAAATTCAACCGCTGCTCCAATTTATCGATCGTCGCAAGCTTGTGTTGCAGGGATTATTTCTTGTTGCGTTGACCTATTTAATCTATAGCCCAGCGTTTTGGGGCGGGTTGATTTTTGATGATATAGGCCATCTTTTTGAAGATCGTCGCATTCGTACGTTTTCAGGTTTGATCAAGATATGGATCTATCCTTACCAGGAATACCAGCATCAATACTACCCGCTGACAAGTACCACGTTCTGGCTGATGTACAGCATGTGGGGTTTTCATACGCTGGGTTATCACCTGGTGAATATTGCCTTTCATACTTGTAATGCGCTGTTGCTTTGGCGATTACTTTCCATGCTCAAGGTACCCGGCAGTTACTGGGCAGCCATGTTCTTTGCCGTCTGCCCGGTTAATGTTCAGTCGGTGGCATGGATCATCGAATTAAAGAACGTCCAATCCTGCTTTTTCTACCTGGCGTCGACGGTGGTGTTTGTGAGGATGGTACTCGAAGATGACCGGCGACGATGGTGGCTTTACGTTTTTTCCATCGTGCTTTTTGTCTTTGCGTTATTGAGTAAGGCTGCCACAAGTTCCCTGCCGGTGGGCTTATTGTTGATTCTATTCTGGAAGCGTCGCCAGACATTCAAGCGCGATGTCTTATTACTGATTCCGTTTGTGTTATTGGGAATGAGTTTTGCGTTATGGGTGAAGAATCTGGAAGAGAATTTCAGTGGTTATGGGGTTGATCTTGGCTTATCCACTTTGGATTGCTGGGCGTTGTTTGGCCAGAGTCTGTGGTTTTACGCCAGTCAGTTGGTTCTGCCGATTGACCTGCGATTCATTTATCCCAAGTGGCAAGTGGATGCGGGGCAATTGCTTCAATGGCTGCCGACGGTTGGGGTGGTGTTGGTGTTACTGTTGTTTGTGCGGGTGCGCAAACACTGGGGCGTCGGTCCGTTGACGGGGTTGCTTTACTTCGTCGCAGCCATTGGCCCGCTGGCATTTGTATCGGTGGCCTACATGCGTTTTTCGTGGGTTGCCAACCACTGGGTTTACTGGGCATCGATGGGTTTACTGACACTCTATGCCACCGCGGTGTACCAGATTTTCACGCATCCCCAAGTGCGCGTCGCCGTGCTGTTGCTGCTGGTGCTTGCATATGGCGGACGTAGCTGGTCGCATGCCAGGCTTTACAAAGACTCGCAAACCATGTGGACTCATACGCTCAAGACCTATCCCAATCTGAGCTCAGCACATCTGAATTTAGCCAATACACTCCGTAAGGAAGACCCCGTCAGCGCGTTTCGACATTACCAGCTGGCGTTGATGTGGGACCCTTACAACTTTCGTGCGATGTTCAGCCTGGGAACCTTATGCTTGACCGAAGGCCATCCCAGACTCAGTCGTTTTTATACCACGCAGGCGTTGCTCTACCGCCCCAACCATTCGCCTTACCTTTACCAGAATGCACGCTGCAAGATTGCATTGGGTGAAGTGGAAGAAGGGCGAAAACTGCTTGAAAAAATCATCGAGAAGAATCCGGACCATTTCGAGCCCACTGTGCTTCTTGCCCATTGTTATCTCATTGAAAACAAGCTCGACCAAGCCATCGAATTAGCTGACCGCGCAGTGGAGATTGATCCGGGCGACCAACAAACCCTTGGCATCATTGGCATGATTCAGGCACGGCTGGGTAACTATGAAGCTGCCAGTGAGAACCTGCTGAAAGCCATCAATCTCAATCCACGCTTTATCGACGGCCTGTTGAATCTGGGTGTCATCAATTATCAGCAGGGACGACTGGGAGCAGCGCGCAATTATTTTCAACATGTCTTGGATCAACAGCCCGACCACATTCCTGCCAACGAAAAAATCGGCCTGCTTTATTGGGAACAGGGGCAATGGCAGCAAGCCTTCGAGCATTGTGCCAAAGCTTATGACAACGACCCCGCGCGCCACCTGGCCGGTCGTCGTGCTGCCGACGCGTTGGGGCAGATGGGACAAATCACACAGGCTCAGCAACGCTTTGAGGCGTTGTATCAACAGGGCGATCGCTCCCCGCAACTGCTTAATGAGTTGGCGTGGGTGTTGGCGATACAGGGCGATCAACGCGCCCTTGGTTTGGCTGAGCAGACCGCCAATCTCACCGACCACAAGGTTGCATTGGTACTCGACACCCTGGCGTTGGCGCATGCAGCCAAAGGCAACTACGACCAGGCGATCGATTGGGCCAATCGTGCATTGAGCATCGCCCAGGCCAGCGGGGAATCGGATTTGCAAACGGGCATCAAACAGCGATTGGCGTTTTACCAATCCAACAAAACCTGGACGCTGTACCCCCGTTGGCAATAAACACTGCCATTTTCAAACGTCCATCAATAACGCCCATCAACACAGATGTGAAACCGAGACTTTGTCCTGGGACTTTGCTGTTGTCATGTCCGGATTTCTTGGTATCCTATTCGTTCGTACCGTTAAGAATAGGAAGAAAACCATGAATTACGTTGTCCCGGTTCAAACGCACGATCAACTGGCGCAAGCCGCTTTTGCCGCCCGCAAGTTCAATCCCACCGAATGTCAGCAAGCTGCCAGGTTCTGCAACATGGCTGCCTGGCATGGCATCAAAACCCATAACCTCATCAAAGCACTCCACCTCGACCACCTGTTCGGTTCAGGCAATACCACCAATCCCGGTTGTGTGCCCAATGCCACCATCATCAAGCGTACCTCCAAGTTCGAAGCGGCCCAGAAGTGGGACGCCCAGAAGAAACTCGGCCAGGCTGTTGCCTTCGAAGCTATCGAAGCCTGTGAAAAGATGGCGGACAAGTACGGCGTGGGTATCGTCTCCGTCGACCATGCTTTCCATTACCTCTGGGGTGGTGGCTACGTCATGGAATCGGCCAAGCGCGGTTACATCGCTTACACCAACTGCACCGCAGCACTCGCCGAAGTCGTCCCCTTCATGGGTAAAGGTGCAACGCTCGGCACCAATCCGCACTCATGGGGCTTTCCCACCACCGATGCCATCGGCTTCCCCGTGGTGATCGACTGGGCAACCTCCACCGTTGCCATGGGCCGCGTTCAGCAGTTCAAGCGTGAAGGCAAGCAGCTTCCGCCCAACGCAGCCGTCGACAAAGATGGCAAGCCCACGCAAGATCCCAACGAAGTCTCCGCACTTTTGCCGTTCGGTGCCCACAAGGGCTACGGCTTATCACTGATCAACGAACTGGTCGGCGGCTTCATCGGTGGCTCTCTGCCCACGCTTCGTTCACGTCCTGAAAATGCAGGCGTTGGCGAAAAGACCACGCCCAACTTCTTCTTCCAGGTCATCCATCCCGATGCCATGGACTGCGGCGCCTTTGCCTGTGGCCGAGATCAGAAAGCCAACATCAAAGCCGTCATCGAAGATGTGTTGGGACATGGCAATGAAAACTGCATCCTTCCCGGCCAGATCGAACATCAGGCCGCAGTGCAATCCGAGAAGGCTGACGGCCTGATCTTCACCGAAGCCGAAATCAAGGAACTGGCCGAAGTCGCCGCCGAATGCAAATTTGATTTTGATGTGAGCAGCTTCAAGACCATCGACTGAGATTGAGTTAGAAATAGAGCCGCGCACGAAGTAAGCGGTTGTCTTTTTACATCTGACGAATCGAACCTTGGTGCAACTTTAATCCGCCGTTTCGTCACTCCCGCGCAGGCGGGAGTCCAGTGAATAATACAAGCGTCAACTGCATGCCACTGGATTCCCGCCTTCACGGGAATGACAAACGAGATGATTCGTGAACATTGTTGAGTCAATCAACAACAGTCGAAAACAACAATCCAATTTCATCCACTAAAGGCTGTGAACCGTGCATAAGTTTGGCACGCTTCGCAGTCTTTTTTTGTGGTTTGTTCGCTACGTGATGATGTGAACCACAGAGTCACAGAGTCAAACAAATATTCTCTGCCTTAGAGCAGTTCAAATCATTATTCTCAATTGCGTCTGTGATTTCGTCATTCCCGCGCAGGCGGGAATCTAGTGGCATGCAGTCGAAAATTGCAAATTCCACTGGACTCCCGCCTGCGCGGGAGTGACGGAGGGTGGAGATTAATTGCTTACATTGCTCTAAACTCTGTGTCTCTGAGCCTCTGTGGTGAAAGCCAAGCAGACGGAACCCCAACGACCTCAATCCTCCGGCTCCTGTGCCGCTGGGGCCCAGCTGGCTTCGTTGTCGCTGGTGGCGATGTCGCGTTTGCTGATGCTGCTTGCCATGTCTTTGCGGACGCGGTGATATAGCCCCGTACGACTGGATGCTTTGAGAATCTTGCGGATTTGCGTCATCGACTTGGTGGGGATGGCCACGTGACAGACCGGTTCACCGGGCTTGATGGCAGGGAGCGTGGTCATGCCCAGGATGATCCCCTCCACCGGTGAGACGAGGACGGACTGTTCCTGGCCGAACACGTTGGCGTTGGTGGCGATGGGTTGACCTTCTTCGACAATTTCGCCGGGACTCACGTGAAAGCGCAGGATACCGCCGATGCTGGCGCGGACCCAGATGCCTTGTTTGATCAGCGATTGGTAAGGTGGTTTGACGACTTCACCGGGAAGCATGTCGAGCATGGTCAGCACATTCTTGACACCACGCAGTCCGACCTCGTGAATGGAGGGTTCGAGTTTGCAGGGTTCACCGGCTTCGAGAATCATCGTCGGGCAGCCGGACTTGGTGGCTTCACGTCGCAGTGAACCATCCGGTCCCTTGCTGTCGAGCATCAGTTCACAGCCAAACGCACGACACAGTCGCCGGACTTCCGGATCACGAAAATCCCCACGGACATTGGGGTAATTGGTTCGCGGCTGGGCAGCCGAGTGCAGGTCAATACAGTAGTCGGCCTGCATGATGAGCTGGCTGAAAATGATGTTGGCAAAGCGGGCGCTCAGTGACCCGTTTTCCGTGCCGGGGAAACAGCGATTCAAATCCCGCCGGTCGGGCATGTAGCGTTCCTGGTTTTCAAAACCAAAGACGTTGACCACGGGCACGAGAATGAGTGTGCCTTTGAGTATCTTCAGGACATCACTGTGCATCAGTTCATGAATGATCCCCACGCCGGTGAATTCATCGCCATGGACCGCTGCGGTGATCAATACCGTTGGGCCTGCCTTGGCGGAGCGAATCACGCGGATGGGTAATTGGATCGGCGAACCGGTGTACTGTTGCGACACGTCAAGCATCAGGTCCACCTGCTCGTTCTTGGCGATGGTGTGACCTGCGATAGTCAGCTTCCGAATTTTTCTACGCATGGACGTTGGGTCCTTGGGTCAGGTTGGGGGTTACCTTGCGCTGGATTGGACTTTCTTTTTCTTTCGGGTGACTTTGCGGCTGGGCATGAGTTCTTTGAGTGTGATTAATTTGCCGAAGCATAGCAGCTTGTCACCTAAAAGCATTTTGAATGCAGCATCGGGAGCCGGATGCAGGTTCCCACCCCGTTCGACATCAAGCACCAGCACACCACGTTCCCGCAGGCCGGAGGTCTCAATGGTTTTGTTGGCGAGTTTGGATTTCTGACTCACACGCAGTTCGACCACGCCGTAACCTGCCTTGATGGTCAGACGTTGTTCGATATCGACCGGCGGATACTGCACGCGTTCTTCAATCAGGTCGATGATCTTGCCTGCGATGTCCACGCCGGTGGCTTTTTCAATGCCTTCGAGGCCGGGCGATGCGTTGACTTCCATGACCTGCGGGCCGTCTTCGCCTTCGAGCATGTCCACACCCGCGACGCGGAGTCCGAGGATATGGGCGGCGCGGACGGCGGTGGCGGCGTAGGTATCATCGAGTTCCACGGCTTCGGTCGAACCACCACGATGGACATTGCTGCGAAACTCCTGACCCTCAGCACGGCGTCGCATGGCAGCGACGACTTTCCCGCCAACCACAAACGCGCGGATGTCCTTGCCTTTGGATTCGGAGACGAATTTCTGGACCAGCACATGTTGCTTGGTGCTCTGCAGGGTTTCGATGATCGCTGCAGCGGTACGTTCCTGGTCCGCCAGAATCACGCCGATGCCCTGGGAGCCTTCGAGGAGTTTGATGATGACCGGGGCGCCACCGACTTTTTTGATCGCAGGCAGCACGTCGGCCTTTTCATGGACGAACGCTGAGGGCGGCATGCCGATGGTGTGACGGGAAAAGATCTGCAGTGATCGCAGCTTGTCGCGCGCGGTGGAAATAGCGTGTGATGGGTTGAGGGTGTAGACACCCATCTGTTCGAATTGTCGGACCACCGCCGTGCCGTAGAGTCCGATGGAGGCACCGACGCGCGGGATGACCGCGTGATAGGTTCCTACAGCTTTGCCCTTGTAGCTCATCGCCGGGTGATCGCTTTCGACGTGCAGGGCAAATTTCAGCGGGTCCAGCGATTGGGCGGTATGGCCGCGCTCCTTGGCCGCTTGTTTGAAACGTCGAACGCTGTAGCCACGGGGATTACGAGTGAGGATAGCTATTTTCATGAGGCCCTTAATTCAAATGAGTCATCAGCGTTTGCCACGTCACAACAGACTTCAAAAACCGAGATTGGCAATGTTACGTCTTGGCCTGCGTGCGTCTGTGGTTCTGCCTTGCGATTAGTTTGATGTCCGATGTCTCTATTATCCGGGCAAGTCATCGGGAATGCTAGCGAGAAACGATTTGCCCGGGTCCACGAGCATTCTCCGGCGGATGGCCTGCCTGCCGATGAGCATGCGAAACCCCATGGCATCGCGGTTGGTCAACGTCATTTCGACCGGCCAGATTCTGCCCATGAGCGCGATTCTAACAATCACCACCGGGCGATATGTCTGATGGCCATTGGATGATTTGATCCATCGGCTTTCATGTACCGGCATGGTAAAGGATTGGGCGCCCTGTTGTGAGTCCTGGTATGGCCAGACTTCAAACCGTACGGTTTCGATGCCGTGGTCGTCGGTGAAATGTTTGAGTTTGTGGGCATGTATTGCACTGGATCGCGCGCCGGTGTCGATTTTGGCTTTGATGTGCATGTCCGCAAAATCCGGCAGACGGACCCATTCACGCCAACCGATCACGGGTTTGGGTTTGGCGGGACGTTTAGCCATGTGAATTCCTGACGCTAGTTTGCAATTGGCGGTTAATCGGATGGTCTATATGTCCGAATAATACGACAGGAATCCGTTTTTTGCATCCATTTTGACGTTTGTACATTATTGGACGTTGCTTTGAGCCAAGCACATGTTCTGATGGATGCGTACAATAACGACTGAATAGATTCAGGCAGCCCAGAAGATCGCTGACATGGGATGGAGGCAACATCGCAACCTGTCAGCCCAGACTCAGGAAACAAATTCATGCGTATCACAATGGTCGGCACCGGTTATGTCGGACTGGTTACAGGAACCTGCTTCGCCAACTCCGGCAACCAGGTGACCTGTCTTGACGTGGACCCCCGCAAGATTGACAAGCTCAATAACGGGATCAGCCCCATCTATGAACCGGGACTCGACGAACTGATTCAGCGCAACGCCAAGTCCGGTCGTTTGAAATTCACCACGGATAAAGCCGCAGCCTATGCCGACGCCCAGATCGTTTTCATCTGTGTCGGGACCCCCAGTGACGAGCAGGGCCGCGCCAATCTCCAATATGTGTTAGCCGCCGCAGAAGACATCGGTGACGCCATTGAAGCAGGCGAGGGTGATTCCGACGAACGCCGCGCCAAAATCGTTGTCGTCAAGTCCACCGTCCCCGTGGGCACCAACGCCAAGGTCAAAGCTGCCATCGCTTCCAAGACGTCCAAGTCGTTTCACATGGCCTCCAACCCTGAGTTCCTCAAGGAAGGTGCAGCCATCAATGACTTCCAGAAGCCCGATCGCGTGGTCATCGGTTGTGACAACAAAGGCACCGGCGACCGCATGCGTGAACTTTACGAACCGTTCGTTCGCCAGGGCAATCCTATCTTTATCATGGATATTCCCTCCGCGGAAATGGTCAAGTATGCTGCCAATGCGATGCTGGCAACCAAGATCAGCTTCATCAACGAAATCGCCAACCTCTGTGAAGCCTATGGTGCAGATGTCGATGAAGTTCGTCGCGGCATGTGCTCTGACAAACGCATCGGCAATCAGTTCCTGTACCCGGGTCTGGGTTACGGCGGATCGTGTTTCCCCAAAGACGTGCTGGCCTGCATCAGCATGGGTGAAGAGTCGGGCCGACCCACGGAACTGCTTAAGTCCGTGCACAATGTCAACCAGGCGCAACGCAATGCGTTCATGTTCAAAATCGACCAGCAGTTTGGTGATGGCAGTTCACCGGCGGACCTGACGGGCAAGAAAATTGCCGTCTGGGGTATCGCCTTCAAACCTGGGACCGATGACATCCGTGAAGCGCCTTCCATCACTTTGATGCAGGGACTTTTAGCGCGGGGGGCCAAGGTCGTGGCTCACGATCCGGTAGCCCATGAAACCTGTCAGGAAGTCTTGAGCGATCAGATCAGCTATGTCGATCAGGCGATGGATGCCCTGGATGATGCAGACGCACTGGTGATCTGTACCGATTGGGCGGAGTTCCGTCATCCCGAGTTTGAGCAGATGAGAAAGCGCATGAAGCTGCCGATCATTTTTGACGGCCGCAATCTCTACCGCCTGCAAACCATGGCCGAGGAAGGCTTCGTCTACTGGTCGGTGGGGCGTAGTCAGGTCAAGTAAATCAAAACAATTTCAATCAATCAAAGCCGCAGATTTTCTCCTGAAGTCTGCGGCTTTTTTGATGGGTGTTGAGCAATTGGTTTGGACGTGTGTTCAAGTGAGTGCTTTGCCACAGTTGTCACAGAAGCGTGCATCCAGATCATTTTCATTGTTGCAATTCGTGCAGCGTTTGTTGGTGATCATTTCATTGCCACATTGATCACAGAACCGAGCATCCGCGTCATTGGGATGATGGCATTGACTGCATGCGACGGTGTTGGATGTGCCGGCTTGTGGCTCGGTCAACCCTTCGCGGATGGCAGTGGTAATGTCACGGACACCGGGTTGCGTTTCTTTGGCCATGTAGTTGAACGTGTCTTTGCCGACGGGTGCGGATTCACCTGCAACGTACCGTGTGACTGCGCCGATGAAAGCGAATTGCGTGATCATGCCGCCGACTCCCAAGGTTGGAATGCCCAGCATAATGCACCAGAATAACCACGGCACATCTTCATTGGCGATTGCAATGATCAGGTTGATGATACCAGTGACGATTAACAGCCCCCCGAATCCCATCACGATGGGGCCAATGATGCGAAGCTTATTTCGCAGCTTGATATGTCCTGGATTGAGTTTTTCTTCTTCTTGTTTCATCATGTCCCCCGCAGTCAAAGTGCGATATGTTTGAACTCTATCATAGTACGTTTGTATCCGCATTGTTGGTGAATCAGGGATTGCTATTCGCAGATTCGTTCTGTTGGGGATATTGGGCATGAGGTATGGGGAAGGTGTGTATGGTTGTTCGTGATCCGTCAGATTCACTGCGTTCATCTGGCGGCTTGTGTGGAACATCAAGAAAATAAAAAACCGCAGGCGTCGAGGGTGACAACCTGCGGTTTTATTTTGTATTCAACACCCTTGATGAAATTTTCACGGGGGAAAACTTCCGGGGGGGGTTACTTGATGAGCACTTCCTTGCCACCCTTTTCGGCGGACTGGTAGATGGCGCTGAGCATCTGTTGAACCATCAGGCCGTTTTCGGCTGCGATGATGGTGGGGGTGCCGTTGAGCAGGTGATCGGTGAAGTCCTGAAGCTTGGCACGGAAGAAGCTGTTGGGACCGTCGAAACCACCACTGCCGTAGGGGTTGAGGAAGTCGGGCTTGATGGTGACCATGTGGCCGTTCTGGTCGGTGTAGACTTCGCAGTCACCGTACTTGCAGCCACCCTTGGTGCCCATGAGCTGGTAGTCCATTTCGTTCTTGGGAGCGATGTGGGCAGCAAAGGAAGCTTCGATGTGCAGCACCGCACCTGTTTCCATACGAACGTGACCGATGGCAAGGTCTTCGACGGTGTAGGTCTTGTAGTCCCAGTTGGGCCAACTGCTGACGATGTCGACCTTGTCCTTCTTGTCACCGATGTAGGTGCTGGTCATGCCGACCGCCGCAACGGGCTTGGGGGCACCCATGGCATAGTGACACATTTCCAGAGCGTGAACACCGATGTCGATCATCGGGCCGCCACCTTGGAGGTGCTTCTGTCCAAACACACCCCAGTTGGGAATACCACGACGACGCAGGGCCTGGACGCGAGCGAACTTGATGTCACCGAAGACACCTTCGTCGAACATCTTACGCATGTACTGGCTCTTGCCGGTGAAACGATGCTGGAAGCCGATCGCCAGTTTCTTCTTGGCGGCCTTGGCGGCAGCGATCATCTTCTTACATTCCAACGGGCTCATGGCCATGGGCTTTTCGACCAGGACGTGACAGCCGGCCTTGGAGGCAGCGACGGACACGGGCATGTGCTGACCGTTGGGGGTGCAGACGCAGACGACGTCAGGCTTGAGTTCCTTGAACATCTTCTTGCAGTCTTTGTAGCAGGCTTCCTTGGCAACGCCGAATTCTTCAGCACGGTCATGTGCTTTGGAGATGATCAGGTCGCAGAGACCGACGACTTCGGCTTCCTCGATGTGCTTAAGCGCATTGAGATGGGCGCCGGAAATCATGCCGCAACCGACAATGGCGTAACGCAGTTTTTTGTTTGACTTGGCTGACATTGGATAAGACTCCGTAGTGGCTATGGATTAAAGACCATGAAAGATAACGTAAAACACCGGCATGTACCGGTGAATGGCGATCCATTTTACAAACGTTTGGAATTTTTACACCCCTTTCTGACAAAAGGATGAAAAATTCTGCATTTTGTGTGTGGATCGAAATGAATGGGTCCCGTCTGATATTTAGCCGCATCACTTGTGATGCGATTTGTTTCGGTAGATGGGAGAAGCGCATCGCAAGCGATGCGGCTAAATGGGGAATGAAAAACGGGAACCTGCCGGATGACAGATTCCCGTTGGGATGTTTAATTGAGTGATGCGATTTAGGCATCGAGTTGACGGAGGCTCAGGCCGCGTTCGGCAAGCTTCTCGTTGATTTCAAGCAAGCTGGTCATGCCGAAGTTCTTCACGCCCATGAGCTCGGCTTCGGTCTTGGTGATCAGGTCGCCGATGTAGTTGATGTTCAGCAGGGCAAGGGCCTTGCGGGCACGCACTGAGAGATTCAGCTCGGCCACGGACTGCTGCATGGTTTCGTCACCTTCTTCTTCACCGCCTTCAGCACTGCCAGCAATGTCGTTGTACATCTGCTGCTTCATCTGGTTCTGAGCCTGTTCGCGAGACTCACCAAGACGCAGGCCACGCTGAGCGAGCATGGTCTTGATTTCTTCCAGTGATGCTTCGCCGAAGTTCTTGTAGCTGCGGAGTTCGGCTTCGGTGACGCGGAGCAGGTCGCCGAGCGTGCGAATGTTCATTTTACGCAGGGCATTACGGGCACGCACCGAAAGATCAAAGTCGGTCACCGGCGTGTCGAAGAGTGCACGCTGTTTTTCAAGGTTGCGGTCTTCGTCTTCATCAATCTTCATGTGATTGGAAGCCTGCACGTCCTTGAGATAAAGCAAAGCACGTTCGTGATTGGGGTTGGTGGCAAGTACCTGCAAAATGCACCGCTCTGCCTGGGCATACTGGCCACGGTCTTCGTAAAGCACCGCCAGGTTCATCAGGGCATTGAGCGGGGGGCGTTCACACTGGCAAGCCTGCTCATAGAGATGCAGCGCTTCGTCTTCTTCGCCAACCAGGTCAAGGTTGTAGGCAAGACGGAAGCAGGTTTCAGGATTATCCGGGTCCGCGGCATAGGCAGCTTCGTAAGCTTCGATGGCACCAAGACGATCGCCATTGCTTTCTGCTTCCAAAGCGGTATTGATGTAACGTTGAGCCGAGACGGTATCGCGGATATCGAGGTTGGCGTATGTATCCATTGCTGCTCCCAAGTGTCATGCAAAAAAGCCCAAGTTCACTGCCATATTCAGTTCACTTGGGTCGTAAATTCCACCAAATCAAACTGCTCAGAAAGTCATACCTTGCACGCATACAAGAACCTATGACTCGCCGAGGCAAGTTTTGAACCCAAAATCTTAATCTATCAGGTGATTCTGTCAAGTTTGGGCAGGGGGTTCTGGCTGCTGGTTGACTGAACTGGTATCGCGTTTGATTATTTTGTAAAGCTTACGAAATGCCATAAGCAGGATGGTGAGGCTGCTTGTGACAAGGATAACCCCAAACACAAGCGTCGATGTTGATGTGCCTTCAAATAGCCCCCAGTGAACTTTCAGCGGAGGGATGTCGGCATTGTAATACTTTTTTTCAAATTCCTGGTCGAGATTCTTTCCTTGGCGAACCCATTGCATTTCGTCGTTTTCTATTTGTGAGAAAAATGCTGTGCCTTGCTCAAGTTCGTTTTTCAGGTCTTTTTCAATTCTTGCCAGACTGATGTGCTCGTGCATGCGTATGGCTTCATCAGCTTTCATACGATAGATCTTTTTCTGTTCTGGATCATCAATTGCGTACGAAGCTTTGAGATAGGCTCTGGCGGCGAGCATTTTTGAATCTTTATGCCAACCACCCGAGATGAAGAGATCGCCTAATGCTTCGAGTAGGATTGGCGAATCGTAATGTCCAAACCGCATCATCCCTTTGATGCCTTTTGCAGCTTTTGAGAGTTGTGACTGGTTCATGAAGTCATGTCCCAGGCGTTCTGCAACAAAATATCCAAAATGCTCACGTGTATCCAATGATGTTACTTTGATTAACGGCAATTTATCATCCCCATTGACCTGCCTGCATTTGATCACATACTCCACCAGCAACTGCTGATAAATCTCACGTCCAAAATGGGCGTCGGGGTTGATCTCGATGGCTTTCTTGATGTGGGCCAGCCCCTTTTCCAGTTCACCATTGTGAATGTAAAACGTGCCGAGGTTGGCTTGGGATTCGTAGATGCCTTGATCGGGGAAGCGGTCGATTTTCTCTAATATAGTTTGGATGGCTTTGGGAGAGTCACCGAGTTTGTCATATGCCACCTCGATGTCATCGTAGTGAGCAGGCGTGCGTTGCTCCAGGGGTGTTTTGAGGCGGTCTTGAATACGCCACTGATAATAGGTGTTGGAGTGACGGACGAAGTAACCGACGATTAACTCGTGAGCTTCGGGGAAGCGCTGGCGTTCCATGGCAATGGTGTCGTAATCCCATGCACAGGCTTGGGTGGTCTGCGTGATCCTCAGACTTAAACATGCCATCAGAAGTAAACAGAATTGCCAATGCAGCCGGACGTTGGACATGTCAAAAACTCAAATCGTGATGGGGTTCCCAGAAGTCGATTGATAAAGGTCCGTCAATGGATGTCGGATAGCCTTTAATGGATTTGATTTTACAGGTGGCAAGCAAAATAAAAAACCCCGCCAAGCTGGAAACTTGTGGGGTGGGATTGTTTTGTGAAAGCCACCAGCCGGACTCGAACCGGCGACCTGCGGTTTACAAAACCGCTGCTCTACCAACTGAGCTATAGTGGCAATGTCGGGTGACACGCTGCTACCAACCGTCTCACCCATGAAAAAAGCCAGCTTGGGGATTTGAACCCCAGACCTATGCTTTACGAAAGCATTGCTCTACCACTGAGCTAAGCTGGCGACGAGCCGCACATTATACGCACGAAATCGCGATTTTGGCAAGTCAACTTTGCAAGCCAATGCACATTCAGGCATGAGATGGCTTTGACCAGATCATACATCCAACATTCTCCTGCATCGGCACGCATTTTTCGCGGTCTGGTGATCAATTGAGCAGGATAGATATCAAAAGACTGTAAAATCTCACGTGGTCTGCCTTTTGCATTTGCTCTCATTGGCGTCCTGCGACTGTTGTCAGGATCGCAGGAAAATTAAGTAGCCCATCGCAGGCGGCATCTTCGATTGCATGGCATGTGTCGGCCTGATGTTTCACTAAACACGGTTGATCTGATCCAACCAAAGTGTGTCACTCCCCCAAAGCGTGCTGCTCCGGCGTCGCGGGTTGCCTTGGATTGTGACGAAATACCCTGAGTTATAATGCTGGGCATGTTCAAGGCCGCATCTCCATCGTCATTAAGATTTCACGTTTTGTTTGCTGTCATCTTGTTGGCAACCGTGTCATCGACACAGGCAGGTGAAACTGCATCCACACCAACACATCGTGATCCGTGGCTTTGGCCGTTTGCTCAGGATTCGATCTGGAACATGCCCATCGGTTCTGGCGCGCAATACGAACCTGCCAATCTCGGGGCAGCAAAGCATGTTGGCGTGGATATCGAGTATCACGTCAAGACCACCCAGAATGATCCGACGGTCCCGATTTACTCGCCCAGTGGTTGGCAGACGCGCTGGCCCGGAAAGCGCGTCATTGGCCAATGTGTGATCCCTTCTGATCTGGTGATTGAAGATGCACGCAAGCATCACACGCCCAATGCCGTGACAGTGATTCTTCAGCCCGATGGTCGCACGATCGTGCAACTCGAACCGGCCTGTCGCCCCGACCCCACTGCCCAGCGCATTGTCGGTTACCGTTCATCACCCAACCTGGATCTCTACGGCAAAGGCATCGGTGGTTCACATTTTGGCAGTGGGCTTTCCGGCATCGGTGGTTCGATCCGTAAAGGTGAACTCACCAGTGAGGCGCCCATTCGTCATGCCCTGAAAATCAATCTCTGGGCCAAACGCTATCTCTATTACGGTGCGGATCGCAAAGGCTTTCGCTGGCCGGCAGACCGCGCAGACAGCTATGCAGCCAAGCAGTACGGCGGGAAGAATCCGCAGTTGGTCATGGGTTCACTTTTGGCGATCAAACCCGATGTCACCTATGAACAATTAAACATCCAAACCAACGTTGGCAAGAAACTCTTCAATGCCCTGCAACACTACGGCGCGTACGTCTCCGATGACACTGCATGGGATGCTTATGATCTCTGCCTGGAAGTCGGTGTCATCAAGGAAGTCAAACAGGCAACGGGTTTGAACATGGCTTCAAGCAGCGGGCAATTGTTCGATGAGATCAATCAGCTTATCAGTGTGTTATGCATCATCGACAACAACACGCCCCAATCCATCGGTGGGGGAGGTGAGCCTTGTATGCCATTGGCACCAAAGTTGATCGACCCAGCAGCAAAGTGAAAAATCAGTCCGCGTATTCCCACACGGTCACCGGCAATTGCTTGACGCCCCAGCGCGTGGCGATGGCATGGGTGGGATAGAGCACGTCCAGACGCTGGCCCTTGATCTTGCCCCCGACATCCAGCACGGGGACGGGATTGGAGCCGTTGTATCCCGGCACGGTCAGAAGGGTTCCAAACGGAAGCAGTCGCGTGTCCGCTGCAACGAGTTTGCCTGCGTTGGTCCAGACGCTGTATCCCGATGCGGTGATGCCGTCCGCCCATTTGCCACAGGAGCGTTCGTCGGGACTGTATGCCGTGACGGTCATCATGATGGTCTTCACAGCACGAAGCGGGCGACCGTTGTACGTCATGGTCAACGCCTGGGACTCAGATGAAACAGTCTGCGTTTGCGTGACGAAATGATCGACACTGGGCACCTGCATGTCATGGCCGGTGACATGATGATGAAGCTGCACATCAGGCATCAACAGGTCCGCCGGTTCAGTGTGCGTGGGCATGTCCACAGGTTGGAGTTGCATGAGCATTGGCGGCTGCTGTGAACTGTTGGCAATTTCGGGGCCTGCCATGGGGAACAGGATGATGCACAGTCCGACCGCCAAGAGCAGCAGGGTGTAACACAGCCCCATGGTCAGCATGCCACGCAGCGAGCGTTTGGATTGACGGGATTGGTAGCCAGGTTTGAGCATGGTGTTTGTCCAACTCCGGTGAGTTAACAGTCACTTGCCTTCCCTGGCGTCCATTTTTTCGAGCGTCACAGTGTAGTCTGATAACCGCTTTGAGGTCAATGCCAATGTGACATCAATCTGCAGGTCTGCAAAGCTACCTGCGCGTTGAAGACATCTCCAGCTTGTATATGGCTTGTCGCAAATTCTTGGTGATTCAGTGATTCCGTTGCATGGTGGTGCGCAACTCAATACTGATTCTGTTTACCCACTGACAGCTTCTCTAAATCCAGCTTCGCGAGAATGTCCGCAATCTGCTTGCCTGCATACCCCTCACCGTACGGATGCTTGCGGCATTGGGGCGGGTTGGTCAACGCCTGCTTGATCGCTTGCTGAACCGACTCTTTGCCATAGTCACAGTCGATAACGTTGGTCGGTTTTTCGCGTCCATGTTGACGCGGGCCGATGTTCACCACGGGGACACCACCCTTGCGGACCGCTGCCGCTTCGATGAGTCCGGCAGAGGAATTGCCCACCAACACCGCAGCACGTTTGAGTAGTGCAATGAACTGCTCACGTTTGAGATGCGGCACGACTTTCACGCGGCTGGTTTCAATCGCTTTGCGAATGCCTTCACAGCCCGGGTCCTGATTGGGCATCACCACCATGAACGGCATCTTGCCCAACGCCTTGATCGTTGCACGCATGTGCTTTGCTTCCTGCGTCTCCGGCAAACCCACCGGATGCTGCAACACCATCGCATAAGGTTCATCCGGCGCAAACCCGCAATTCTCCAGCACGTGATCATCCGCAGCCGGCATGTCCGCCAAAGCATCAATCGCCGGCGATCCGACATTGAAAACCAACTCTTCAGGTTCACCCAGCCGGACAATGCGCTTGGCGCTTTGCTTACTTGCAGGAAAGTGAATGTGCGCCAGTTTGGTGATCGCATGACGCATCGCTTCATCAGCAACACCTTCAGCGCGATCGCCACCGTGAATGTGTGCCACATGCAGTCCGCCGACACTTGCTGCGGTCGCACCTGCCATGGCTTCGATGCGATCCCCGAGCACCAGCACCACGTCAGGACGCAGGCGACTCATCACGGCGCCAAAGCCGATGATGCCCATGCCCAGGGCAATGCTGTCTGCAATGCGCCCCGACTCGGACGGACGTTGCATGGGGATTTGCCCGTCGATGTTAAAGCCTGCGTCGGTGATATCGCATTCGGTGTTTTGGACTAAGTGCAGACCGCCGACGAGGACTTTGAGATTCAATGCTCGATGGTCTTTGATGGCTTGCATGACGGGTTTGAGCAAGCCGAATTCAGCGCGTGTGCCGGTGAAGACCGCGATGGTTTTTTTCTTGATGCGTTGTGTGGACTTCTTTTTGGACATTCGGATTTACCCTTGAGATTGGCGATGTTTCAAAACGGCCTGGGCTTTGAGCAGGTCCAGTTCATCGTCGATATCCACGATGTCGTTTTCCTGCGTGACAATGCCACGGCGGTCGGTCCCCAGAAAATTGTGCGGGTGCGCTTCATCCACGTCAAACAGACATTCACGTCGGACCACCAGCACGCCGGAGTTAAGCATGTAGACAGGCGGCAAATCCTGGCGTCGGTAGATTTCGTTGGGGATGTAAGGTTCGATGACGTCTTCATCATCACCGGTGAGTTTGCGCATCCACAGCGGATGGGTCTTGCCGACGTTGTAGACGGTTTGCACGCTGTCACAGCCGGTGGTGATGAGTTTATCAATCGCGCGGTCGGTCAGGTCATCGGGGCGCAGCGCGACGTTGGCATAGAGGATCGCAATGACCGACGCCTGCTTGCCAGACTCGGCTTCCCATACGCTGACACCATGACGTACCGCAGCATCGACGGTGACCAGATCGCCGGCCAGTTCATCGGGTCGTTTGTAGCAGTGAACACCATAACCGCGGCCGACATCAAGAATCGCTTCGCCGTCGGATGACAGAATGACTGCCTCGGGACGTTTACTTTGCAGCGCATGTTCAACGGTCCACGCGGTCAGTGGTTTGCCACCCAGCTGGCGCATGTTTTTGTGCTTAAGCCCCTTGCTCCCGGCCCGACCGATGATGACTGCGATGGTGGTCATGTTTCAGGGATTAGTGATTTGTGATTAGGGATTAGGGAAAGGCAATGCGTGTCTCTCCCGATCTTCAACCCTAATCCCAAATCCCTAATCACAAATTCCTTTTTGTTACGGCCGATGCCATTCGTGACATTGGCTGCAGAGTTCAAGTGAATCAATCTCGCCTGCAGCGTGTTGCTCGCAGAGCGTTTTGCCCTTGTTTTCCCAGAGTTGTGGCAGACTCACCGTGTTATCCGACACGTCACCCAAAGGTGCCTTGGCAAGCCAGTCCTGATCGCATTGGGCAACCTTGCCATCACTGTGAATCGTGATGCGCCGCGACAACTGGCGGCAGGCAATGCGCGTCGGCGGCGCCATCCGCACCGGGCTTAACTCCGGCATGAGCCCACACCCCGACTGGGCAGGAAGGATCACCGCCTGATGCGTGTAATGCATCCAGCGATCGAAAAACGTTTCCATGTCCTTGAGATTTTCTGCAGTCTTGATCAGGTGAGGCACGATCCATGGGACGCCGGCCTGCGTCGTCGCATCGGGCAATTGCCAACGTCGGTTTCGCTCGTTGATCATCCACTGCAAATTATCCGTCACATGCTTGAAGTTGTATTCGTCGGACACCGGAGTGCAGAGTTTGGCGTACGTCTCTGCCGTGTCCGCATTCAAATGCACCGCGACAATATCCACCGGCAAATGCAGCAGCTTGTCCACATCTTCCATCGGCCCCTGCAAATCCGTCTTGATGCAGATGCCAAACACACCACAGTCTTTGGCAAGCTTGATCGCATCGATCCAGTGTTCATAAAGCATCGCATCACCAAGCCCGCCAAACGTCACCAGTGACATCGAAGGTAACTGTTTGAGAATGCCTTGAAGTACATCCATCGACATCGGCTTGCGGTCAAGGTCAACATAATGCTGTGGCATGAGTGGACCCTTGCACACGCGCTTTGGCGTCAACTCAATATGCACTTCGCAAGGCATCTCATTGGAAATTTTCAACGCGCTGGCAATCTCAGCAGCCGTTGCGTGATCCCAATCAATCTCCAGGGCATTGATCATGGCAATGCTGCGGTCGTTGTCATAAATCAAACGCTGGGCGACATTGCGCACC
>PAIY01000071.1 GCA_002704825.1 Phycisphaeraceae bacterium | reverse complement strand
TTTCTGTACTTTATTGGAATCTGCAACACATGTCGCAGCATATCGACGTTGCTGCGCTGCGTCGTGCCGTTGACGCATTCAAGGCGGACCCTGCCGCCGTCCACGCCCCCGAGCTCGGCTTCTTCCGTGACTACGTGACCGGCCTCGGCGCCACGCTGCCCGCCAAGCCCGCGCCCAAGGCCGCGGCCGCCGCCCCCAGCGACGACCCCGAGATCTGGGCCGACTGCGACGGCGCCGACTACACGGCGCCGGAGGTCGTCGACGAGCCGACCGACGAGCAGCTCGAGTCCGCCATGGACCTCAAGGCCAAGGCGCAGGACCTCGCCAACGACGGCAACTACGCCGACGCCGTCGCGGCCATGACGGAGGCGCTGCGCTACAAGTCGGGCTCGGCGATGTACTGGGCGGCGCGCGCGGCCATCTACCTCAAGTGGAAGAAGCCGCGGTGCGCCATCATGGACGCCGACCGCGGGCTCGAAATCAACCCCGACTCCGCCAAGGCCCGCCGCGTCCGCGGCACCGCGCACCGTCACCTCGGCAACTTCGAGGCGGCCGCCGACGACCTGAACGCGGCCAACACGATCGACTTCGATGAGACGACCATCGAGCTCACAGCGTTCTGCACCGAGAAGGCGAAGGCCCTGCGCCAGGCGCGCCGCGACGCGGAGCTCGCCGAGCAGGCTCAGCGCGAGGCGCGGCAGGAGGAGCTGCGCCGGCAGCGCGCGCGCGAGGAGGCCGAGGCGACCCGCCAGGCGGCCGACGCCCACGCCGACCCGTCCGCCGCTGGTGGCATGCCGGGCATGGGCGGCATGCCCGGCATGGGTGGAATGCCCGGTATGGGCGGCGGCATGCCCGGCATGGGCGGTGCCGGCGGCATGCCCGGCGGTATGCCCCCGGGCATGGCCGAGATGTTCCAGGACCCCGAGATCCAGGCCGAGATGGCCAAGCCGGGCGTCGCGCAGAAGATGGCGGCCGCGATGTCGAACCCCGGCATGGCGATGCAGCTGATGTCCGACCCCGAGTGCGGCCCGCTCTTCCAGAAGCTCATGGCCAAGATGGGCGGCGGCGGCATGCCCGGCATGGGCGGCATGGGCGGCATGCCGGGTATGGGTGGTATGGGCGGAATGCCTGGCATGGGTGGTATGGGCGGCATGCCCGGCATGGGAATGATGTAAACCCCGGAAGCTTCCCAAGTGTTATCAAACACGCGGGGCATTTCCGACATACAACATGCCATCACCAACAACCATTAAACGACCAAGTAAAGCCCGGGGACTTCAGTCCCCGGGGTGCCTTGAAAAACCAAGGTAACTTGAAAATCAAGATGAGTTGAAATCAAGGCACCTTGAAAAAAACGAAACCAACTTCAAAAAGCACAACACTGCTACGGAGAAAATAACCATGGCAACAGCCACCAAAACCAAGACCTCCCTCAAGCCCCTGGATGATCGCATTGTGATCCTGCCCAACAAGGCTGAAACACAAACCAAATCCGGCATCTTCCTGCCCGAAGGCGCTCAGGAAAAGCCCCTCATGGGCAAAGTCGTCGCAGCCGGTCCCGGTAAACTCACCGACGATGGCAACCGTGCTGAACTGGGTGTCAAGGTCGGCGACATCGTCGTCTATGGCAAGTACTGCGGCACCGAAATCGAAATCGATGGCGAAGAACATATGATCTGCCGCGAATCCGAACTCCTCGGTGTTGTCGAAAAATAACCCTCGGCCTCCCGGAAGTTTCCATGGGTAACCGTCATGGAATAAAACCCAACACTGAGCCACGCGAAGTATGGGATCGAATCACAGTTAAAACCACGAACCAGTGAGAAAATAAAAATGGCTAGCAAACAACTCATGTTCGGTGCCGACGCGAAAGTCCAGCTTAAAAAAGGTCTGGATCAACTCGCCTCCGCCGTCAAGGTGACCATGGGCCCCACCGGCCGCAACGTCATCCTCCAAAAATCGTTTGGCAATCCCCATATCACCAAGGACGGCGTCACCGTATCCAAGGAAATCGACCTCCCCGAAGAGTTCCAGAATATGGGCGCCAAAATGGTCAACGAAGTGGCCAAGAAGACCGCAGATAAAGCAGGTGACGGCACCACCACCGCCACCGTCCTCGCCCAGGCCATCTTCACCGAAGGGCTACGTCACGTCACCGCCGGTGCCAACCCCATCGCACTCCAACGCGGCATTACAAATGCTGCAAAGATTGCTTCCGAAGCCATCGACGGTCTTGCCACCAAGTGCAAAGGCCTCAAGGATCTTCAGAACATCGCATGCGTTTCAGCCAACCACGATGCCTCCATCGGCAACGTCATTGCTGAAGCCATCGACAAGGTGGGTAAAGACGGCGTCGTTGAAGTCGAAGACTCCAATACGCATGAAACCTACATCAACTACGTCGAAGGCATGCAGTTCGACAAGGGCTATCTGAGCCCCTATTTCATGACAGATCCGGCAACTCAGGAATGTGAACTGGAAGACGCCCTGATCCTTATCCATGAAAAGAAAATCAGCAACCTTGCTGACATCCTGCCCCTGCTCAACAAAGTCGCCATGGCTCAGAAGCCCCTTCTGATCATCGCCGAAGACGTGGAATCCGAAGCCCTGGCTGCTTTGGTCGTCAACCGTCTACGTGGCGTACTGAAGGTCGCTGCTGTCAAGGCGCCTGGCTTTGGTGATCGCCGTAAAGCCATGCTCGGTGATATCGCTGCTCTGACCGGTGGTCAGTTCATCTCCGAGGACCTGGGTGTGAACCTTGAAGAACTCGAACTTGAAACACTTGGTACTGCCAAGAAGATCATCATCGACAAGGACAACACCACCATCATTGAAGGTGCTGGCAAGAAGAAAGACATCACCGGTCGCTGCGATCAGATCCGTAACCAGATCGAAACCACCACCAGTGATTACGACAAGGAAAAACTCCAGGAACGTCTTGCCAAACTCACCGGCGGCGTTGCCATCATCCACGTCGGTGCAGCTACCGAAGTGGAACTCAAGGAGAAGAAGGACCGCGTCGACGACGCCATGCACGCCACCAAGGCCGCTGCTGCTGAAGGCTATGTCCCCGGCGGTGGCGTTGCGTTCATCCGTGCAGCCCAAGCTCTTGAAGATTCACGCAAGAAAGCCAAAGGTGACGAAAAGCTCGGCTTCGACATCGTTGCAGCAGCTTTGGAAGCCCCGTTGCGTCAGATCGTCGACAACGCTGGCGAAGACGGCTACCTGGTCGTCGAAGAAGTCAAGGCTGCCAAGGGTAACAAGGGTTACAACGCTGCCACCGGCGAATATGTCGACATGGTTAAGGCTGGCATCATCGATCCGGCGCGTGTCGCAAAAATTGCCCTGAGTAACGCTGCTTCGGTCTCCGGTCTGATGCTCACCACCGACGTGATGATCACCGACCTCAAGGACGACGAAGAAGCCATCGACGGCGCGATTAGCTGAGAATAAACTGGGATTAACGTGAACCACAGAGGCACAGAGACACAGAGAGATACACTCACAGAGAAAGTCATCGGCCTTGCGATCCAAGTGCATCGTACACTTGGCCCTGGCTTACTGGAATCGGTGTATCAATCCTGTCTCTGCCACGAATTGGCTCAACATGGGCTGCGATTCAAAAGTGAAATTGAATTGCCTGTGCTTTACAAAGGAATGAAACTCGATCAGGGATTTCGAATCGATATCCTTGTCGAGGACAGCCTTATTCTCGAACTGAAAACTGTCGAGCAGTTGCGCCCTATTCACGAGGCGCAACTGCTCACTTATTTAAAATTGGCTCAGTGCCCTGTAGGTTTATTAATTAACTTCAATGTAGACCTGCTGAAAAACGGAATTAAAAGACTCGTTCTTTAACTCCGGCTCTGTGTCTCTGTGACTCTGTGGTTAAAAAAAATGGCGACACAAAGAGACTACTACGAAATCCTGGGTGTTAACAAACAAGCCAGCCAAGATGAGATCAAACGGTCTTATCGCAAGCTGGCGATGAAGTATCATCCAGACCGTAACCCCGACAACAAAGAAGCTGAAGACAAATTCAAAGAAGCTGCAGAAGCTTATGAAGTCTTGATGGACGATCAGAAGCGTGCCCGTTACGACCAATACGGTCATGCAGGTCTTCGCGGCCAAGCCGGTCACGACTTCGGGTCCATGAATGCCAACGATATCTTCGACATGTTCGGTGATATTTTCGGTGACATGTTCGGTGGTGGCGGAGGTCGTTCAGGGGGACGCGGGCGTGGCGGTCGCCGTGCTCAACGCGGTTACGACCTGCAGACCGAAACCGAAGTCACGCTCGAACAAGTCCTCTCAGGCACCGAACGTGAAATCGAATTCGTCCGCAAGGATCACTGCTCCGAATGTAAAGGAACCGGCGGCAAGCCTGGAACCGATCCGGTCACCTGTGTGACCTGTGGTGGTGTCGGCCAGGTCCAACAGGCTGGACTCGGTGGCATGTTCCGCATGGTCACGACCTGTCCAGCGTGTAATGGTGCAGGCAAAAAGTACGCAGAAAACTGCCCCAAGTGCAAAGGCTCAGGCACCGAACCCAAGAAACGCGTCATCAACGTCAAAATCCCCGCAGGCATCCATGACGGACAGGCCATCCGTGTCTCCGGCGAAGGTGAACCCGGTGAAAACGGCGGACCGCGCGGCGACCTGCATGTGGTCATCCGTATCGCTGACCACAAACTCTTCAGTCGTGAGAACGACCACATCGTGATGCACATGCCCGTGAGTTTCTCGCAGGCAGCGCTCGGTGCTGTTGTCAAGGTTCCCACCCTTGAAGGCGAATCGCACGAACTGCATATCAAGGCAGGCACGCAGCACGGCGAAGTCTTCCGTGTCTCAGGCAAAGGACTTCCCAACCTGCGATCCGGTAGACGCGGCGATATGGGCATCGTGCTTGAAATTGAAATCCCAAGCAAACTCACCAGCGAACAACGCGAGCTTCTCGTCAAGTACGCTGAAACCGAACACTTTGACGTCATGCCCGAAAACAAAAGTTTCTGGGGCAAGATCAAGGATTACTTTGACTCATTTGGTAACTGACCATGAACGATAAGCCCAATACAAACGAAAATCTCAACGAAGAAGAACCCGCGGAAGAAGTCACCGAGCAAGCTGCTGACGACATCGCGGAAGCGTCCGTCGAAGAACTCAGCGAAGTCGATCAACTCAAGCTTGAACTCGAACAGACCAAACAGGCTCTGGCGGATGCTGAATCGCGTGTTCTGCGCGCCAATGCCGACTACCAGAACATGGCACGTCGTTCGATTCAGAACGTCAACTCGGCCCGTGAAGAACAGATCATGTCCATGGCACGTGATCTGCTGACCGTCATGGATCAGTTCGACCATGCCCTTGAAATTGATCCTGATAAAACCGACTCCGCTGCCCTGCTTGAAGGCGTCAAGATTGTGCGTGACACACTCATGCGAACCTTCGAAGGCTTTGGCATCACCCGCCTGGAAGTCGAGCCCGGTACGGAGTTCGATCCCAACATCCACGAAGCACTCATGCGCCAGGAAGCTGAAGGGATCGAATCCAACCACGTGACCATGCAGCTTCAACCCGGTTACATGCTCAAGGACAAAGCCCTGCGTCCAGCCAAGGTCGCGGTTGCACAGTAACACCGTCATTGTGATTCAACAAACCGTTTGCGGTTTAGCAGTAAAGGAATCTCGTCATGCCAACTTATGAATACCGCTGCGATGCATGTGGCCATGAACTTGAAGAGTTCCAGTCCATGTCCGCCAAGCCTCTGAAAAAATGCCCGGAATGTGGCAAGAACAAGCTCAAACGTCTGATCGGTATCGGTGCAGGCGTGATCTTCAAAGGCTCAGGTTTCTACGAAACCGACTATCGCTCAGGAAGCTACAACGAAGCCGCCAAAGCCGAAAAAGAGTCCGTCAAGAAAGCCGAAACTACTTCGACTGACAGCAAGTCGGACACCAAAACGGAGAGCAAAAAATCTGACTCATCGAGCAAGTCCGAAAGCACACCCAAGAAGTCAGAAAGCAAACCCAAGGCTGATAAGAAAGCCAAGAAGTAAGCAACCATCAGCGACACGCAGTGTCGCAGCTATTTTTCAATACATCAACAAAAGAAACGACGTGCATCCCTCGACGCACGTCGTTTTTATTTGATCAACACAAGCCGCCAAATGAATGAAATGAATCTGACGGACCACTTTTCACGCTACGATTACCCGCCAGATGTTCTCACGAATACGGGGTTATTCTTCGTCGTCCTCTTCATCTTTCCAGACACCGGTTTCGCGGAACTGTTCGAAGGTCTTCTTGTTGAAAGCTTTCATGAAAGCTTCTTCGCCGGTGATGGTGCCCGCTTTGAAGAGTTTCATGAGGCCCTGGTCCATGAGCTGCATGCCGTCCTGGCGACCGATTTCGATCATGGAGGTGATCTTGCTGATCGCACCTTCTCGGATCATGTTCGACAGACCTTCCTTGCGGATAAGGACTTCGTGACATGCCACACGCCCACCACCGACTTTCTTGAGTAGCAACTGTGAGACAATTGCCTGGATACTTTCAGCCAGCATGGTTCGGATCATGGGCTGACGCCCTGCGGGGAACACGTCAATCACACGGTCAATGGTTTTGGACGCCGAGTTGGTATGCAATGTGCCGAACACCAATAAGCCCAGTTCAGCTGCGGTGAGTGCCAAACTGATGGTTTCCAGGTCACGCATTTCGCCGACCAGAATCACGTCCGGGTCTTCGCGGACACCTGCTTTGAGTGCTGATGCGAAGCTGTCGGAGTGTTGCCCGACTTCGCGTTGGGTGATGACGGACTTCTCGTTTTCGTGCACAAATTCGATGGGGTCTTCAATCGTGATCACGTGCTTTTTGTATGAGCGATTGATGAGATTGATGATCGCTGCCAACGTGGTCGATTTACCCGAACCCGTCGGGCCGGTGACGAGGACCAGACCACTTCGCAGGTGCGCGAGATTGGCAACAGACTCAGGCAGACCAAGATCATCCACCGTGAGAATTTTATCGGGAATCTGCCGAAAGACAGCACCACGCCCATGAACCTGACGGAGATAGTTACAACGAAAACGAGCGACGCCTTCCAAGCCGTAGGCAAAGTCCAGATCACCGGTGTCTTCATAGGTTTTCCATTGATGCGGACGACAAATCTGCGTCAGTAAGGTTTTGAGACTGTCTTCGGTGAGTACGGATTCACCCTTGATGGCCTGAAGCGTGCCATGAATGCGATACTTGGGTGGCAGACCTTCGAGCAGGTGAAGGTCGCTTGCGTTGTCATCTTTGACTTTGCGGAATAGTCGATCGATATCAGCCATGTGTTCAGGGATTAGGGATTGGGAATTTGGGATTAGGGGAAGACAACGATTCAACGTTCAATGTCTTGTCCTAATCCCTAATCACTAATCACAAATCCCTCTCCTTTACTTAAACCGCTTGGGGTTTTCAGAGACTTTGAATGCTTCTTCCCTGGTGATCAGACCGTCAGCAATGAGTTTGTCCAGCGAGTCATCCATCATGACCTGCCCCTGCTTGCGGCCGGTTTGCATCATGGAGGGAAGCTGATACGTCTTGGCATCACGAATGACATTGGAGACGGCGTTGACCACGTTGAGCACTTCCAACGCAACGACACGGCCTTTGCCATCCTTTCGCGGGATCAAGCTCTGCGAGATAATGCCACGTAACGATTCAGAGAGCATGGCGCGGATCTGGGCCTGCTGATCTTCGGGGAACACGTCGATGATACGATCAATGGTTCGAGCAGCCGACTTGGTCTGCAGGGTCCCGATGACCAGGTGACCGGTTTCGGCAGCACGGATGGCCAAGGACACCGTTTCAAGGTCACGCATTTCACCGATCATGATCACGTCGGGGTCTTCACGCAACGCTGCCTTGAGTGCCGCAGCAAAGGACTCGGTGTGAATGGGAACCTGACGCTGGGTGACGTTACAGCCTTTGGAGGGATGCAGGAATTCGACAGGGTCTTCGACGGTGATGACATGATCGTTACGTGATTCGTTGATCAGGTCGATGAGTGCCGCTGCCGTGGTGGTCTTGCCGCATCCTGCCGGGCCGGTGACCAGAACGAGTCCCTGGTGATACTCGGTGAAGTTGGCCAGGTTCTTGGGCAAGCCCAGTTGCTCAAGTGTTGGGACTTTGCGCGGGATGTATCGAAAAATAATGGAGGGGCCGCGGAACTGCTGCAGCGCGTTGACACGGAATCGACCGATGTCTTTGAAGTCCAGTGAGAAGTCAATGTCATGGGTGCGCAGGAACTGCTGCTGCTGCTTGTCATCCATGAAACCCAAAGCCATGACGTTGGCCTGCTCGGGTGTCAGCGGTGGTAATTCCGTGTAAGCCAGTGAACCGTTGAGTCGAAAAAACGGCGGAGCGCCCGATGCCAGATGAATGTCCGAGCATCCCAGCTGGACGCCCTTTTTCAAGAGCTTCAATGCCATCGGGTCAATTTGTCCTGGCGGGACCGGTGACTTGAAGTGGTCTTCACTCTCAGGGTCTTCGCTGTCCTGAGCCAGGACCGAAGCAGGTGTATGTGCCGTCAATGAAGCGCGACTGTACTTGGGTAATGACTCACCTTTGCTTGCCCCCAGTCGACTGCCATCTTCAAAACCTTTGACGAGTTTACGCGGTGAGACTTCATCGGAGAGATCGATTTTTTCTGAATCATCCACATGATGGATCATGTTCTCTTCATGATTGACTGCAGCCTGATCGCCCCAACTGGCTTCGTCGACTTTATTCAAATCGCCATCATCATCAAAGTCACCTGCCAGACCGTAGCTTGATCCGCCCGAGTCCATGGCATCCTCTTCCGGATCATCCATGGGCATCGGCTCGACGAGTTCTTCGGGTTCGTCATCATCATCGATGCCTCCGACCGAATCGGCGATTGCAAGCCGTTCCTTCTCCTTGGCTAACTTGGATTGGTAAACCTGCTGAAGTTTCTTTCCGACCTCTGGTTGGATCATGTTACTGACCACCAGGCGCTCGATGCATTGTTCGGGCGTGGTATGTTTGGTGAAGAAAAAGTTGAGGTCTTTCTCCGACATCAACTTATTATGCAGGACGATGAGCTTGAAAACTTGGCGATCAAGATCAGACATGGACGTATTGTGCCTCACTCTTCCAAAAGGGGTCACCATTAAGGTATCGCGCTTCGTAGAGATGGACAAGGCTAAAATGCGTCTTTAGTCTGATGTTTCAAATCGATTGCAGCTTTTTATTCCGACGAACAGCAGCAACTGCTCTTGGATTGATCCGCTTTTCCCGTTGAACAGCAGGATGATTCGGCCTTGGGTGCTTCAGATTCATTACTGCAACAGGACTTGGCAGCGGATGATTGGCTGAGTTTATTTTTCCAATAGGAACCGAATTTTGCCAGCATCGCCAAAGCTAAAAGCCCCAGTGATCCATAGGCAAGCCAGGCGGGGAGCATGCTGCCATGTTCGTGAACATGTTCGGTAATACTTTCCGTCAGATTCATTTGACCGATCATCGCATCCAGGCCCAAACCAAATGCAATTGAACCGATGGCAACACCCGCCAGATAAATCACAGCGGTCTTGTTGCCCAACTCCTTGCGAATGATGCCGACCGTGCCGAGGTTGGTTGCCGGCCCAGCAAGCAGGAAGACAAGGACGGTTCCCGGGCTGACACCCGCGATGAGCATGGAGGCCGCAACAGGTGTTGAAGACGTCGCACAGATGTACATCGGGATACCAATGAGCACCATCAGGATCATGGCAGGCAAACCGCTACCCCATGATGCGATTTGCCCCTGCGAGACAAACGTGTTGATCAAGGCTGCAAGGACCAGGCCGATGAATAACCAGAATGCAATGTCGTCAAACAACCGCTTCATTGCAGCGTAGAACTCCGCGAATTTTTCTGAGAAGTTTAACGGTGTTTTTGCTGTTGCTTGATCACCAATACCACTACTGCAACAGGATTGGGCTGCTTGCTTGGGTTGAGTTTCTTCACTGCTGCAACAAGAACTGGTTTGAGGCTCAGGCGATGCATCTGACGAACAACAGGACGATTTCTTCGCAGGCTCAGACTTGGCGGATTCACTGCAGCAGGAATCCGTTTTACCGGTCTTGTCATCCGTTGTTGATGTGGTTACTGACTGTTCATCGGCAACAAACAGCGAGACTGAAAAACCCGTTGCTACTGCGATGATGATCGCTGCGACCGGGCGGGCAATCATCAACACTGGCCCGAGCAAGGCATAACTCAGTGCCAGAGAGTCCGCGCCGTTCTCAGGGGTGGCAATGAGGAAGGATGTCGTCGCACCTCGTGAGGCACCGGATTGGCGGATCGCCAGCGCAGCAGGAACCACACTGCATGAACACAATGGCAGCGGTGTCCCAAGCAATGCAGCATTAACCACAGGCATGATTCCCTCACCGCCCAACCAACGGTTAAGCCAACGCACCGGGATTAACACCTTGATCAGACCGGCAACAATCAAACCAAACAAGAGCCAGGGCGCCGCGTCCAGACTCACTTCAAGCAAGTTGTGTAAAAAAGCATTCATAAGTACTCCATGATACAACAAACCACTGAGAATCAGCGTTTATTTCATCAATTGTGGTGTATATGTTTGCATCGAAATAGGGTTGATATAAACAAGACCATAGCAGGTCTTCAGTTCAACTCAGCGTTTGATGTGATCGCGGATGATCTTGCAGAGTTTGTCGGGGTCAGCAGTATCCAGCCGTTTGAGAATCATCGTCCAGCGATGCGCAAGGTTCCCACCCGGATCACGGCGGCGATGTGAAAACAAGCTGTCAAACGCTGCACGGTGACGCCGATAGGCATTCTGAATCTGATCAAACCGAGCGACAAAGGCCTGCAGGTAAATCTCGGTAAACACCTCACGATTACCCAGTCGGTCCTTGCGACGATTGATCGGTGCTGCATAGGATGGTGCGTCTTTGGTCAACGGGTGTTCAAAATTCATAAACGCGCCGGTGGGGTCAGCAATGACCATGTCAGTGACTTGCCCTGCTGGGTTACTCAGCAGGATTTCATCACCGTCATCAAAGACCACTTTGTGATCAGGGGTCGCACGCCCGACAATCAAGTTGCTTGCAGCGGCCTGCCCGAGCATCTGTGCAAGAGCCCGCACGAACTCTGAATCCCGCAGCTTCACCGGGGGCACCTTATCCGTCGCCACACCGGAGATGTAATCGCGCTGTACATACGGAGTCCAGATACGCATACCGTTGAGATGACTTTGTTTGCCGTAGTAGATTTCCTGAATCTTGCGTGTGATCAGGGACGAAACCAGATTCATCCCCAGTTGTCGGCAGGCAAGACGTCGGTCTAGAATAAAGTCCGTGTATTCCTCGGACTCAAGCATGGCCTGCGTGAGGTCCTTGCCTTCTTCGAGACGTTCGCGAACGCCCCACTTGTGAAAGCGAATGATCTGCAGTTCATCACGCGTTGAATCACGGGTGCGAAAGTGCATGATGTAGACTTCACGTCTGCCGTTGTCTTTCTGATCCACACGGTTGGAGACCGAGCGTTCGACCTGACCGATATTGATGAATTTAATTTTGTCATGTTCACGAATGACATTGCAGATCAGTTCGTGAACAATGCTGTTGCTCAGTTCACCGGTGTTGGTCACGGTATCAAAGATCAGTTCCTTGCCTTCGATTCGCGCACCGGGAAGCCAGCGGATCTGCATGAAGTATTCGTTACTCAGGCCCAGCAGGTCTTCGTCGGAGAGCGTGTCGTCCCCCTGGGCGATGAGCGTGCAGTACATACGATTGCGCCACTCAGCGAGTTTCACATCGTCCTGTTTAAACGCAACGGGTACGCACTCGGCAAAACGTTCGCAAGCTCTGCGATGCATCTCGCGCAACTGCACACCGCCATACTCCGTCAGATTATCCGGCAAAAGATCCGCGACCTGCAGTCCATGTCCTGCCATGAATAACTGCAGTTCCTCCCAACCCATCGCATTGCGACGGCTGCCCAGTGTTGCAATTTCCTGAAGGTGTTGGCGCAGTTCCTCGACACGCATTTCACCGAGTTGGACGAACTGTTGATAGGTGAGAATGCGCGTACCACGGACACCGCAGTAGTAGTAGATCGGTTTACCCTGCACAGCCACACGACTGCGATTGATCATCTGACACATGTCCTCCATGGAACGCGGCAATGGCTGAATACGCCAAGCTTCGCCACGGAGATTAATCGCGCTACGGACTTTGTCGTTGTTGGCAAAGAGAAAACGAATACACTGACGCGGGACAATATGTTGAAGCATTTGATCAGCTTCAAAGGACAAGTCCATGCGGTCAGGGGCAGGGCGGATGAACACGTGCTCATCGTCCATCAACAGGTCGACTGCACCGAGCCAGATTTCCATGCGCTGGTCTGAATCGAGAGGATCAAGCCCCTGGTTGCGGCGTTCCTGATCAATGCGATCGGTGTATGCCATGCGCTGCGTGGTGTGCACGCCGGGCAAGGTGACAACAATGCCGGTTTTGGGGAAGACGGTAGCGATACCGATGCGATTGGCAGCCGGATTCCCATCGGCGTCCTTTTTA
>PAIY01000070.1 GCA_002704825.1 Phycisphaeraceae bacterium | reverse complement strand
GCTCTTTGACAACGGCTGACAGCAAATGTCAGCCGTTGTTTATTTTGCGCACGGGGCGAGAGTTAGGGCGAGTTTGGGATTGATCTTAGGCGCGGTTCTTTTGTCAGTTCTTGACAGCAAATGCCTATCCCAGACTGACGTTTGGCACCATTTTTGGCACCGGGACGGTTTTCTTGGCACCGTATTCGGCACTGGGAATAGATTTGATTCGAAGAGTATAACTGAAGTTGTTGTCTGTTTCGGATAACTAGCTAAGGGTTTCACTGTTTATCATCGTAGCGGTTGTAAGCTGTTTTGAATATTTATCTTGCGTATTCACACTTCGCACTCCTTCAATAACAGGTGAAAATGCTCCATACGCTGCCAGTGATGATGGTGCTGGTGGATCAATCTTGAGCTATGTTGATTTAGACCTGAGTTTTGGATAAGGCTTTTGGTTGATGTAAAGGGATTAGTGATTAGGGATTGGGGATTAGGGCAAGGCAAAAAGGCAGAAATAAGCCAATTAGACGTCCATTTAACAACCCTAATCCCTAATCACTAATCCCTGATAAAAATGGCAACTTGCCTTATCCAAAACTCAGGTTTTAGATAATGTTTCATGCAATCCGATTGTAATATTCACAAATTTATTGAATATTCATTACAATGAGTGGATATTGTTGAAATATTCTGTGTGCATTATTGACATTTTGTTTGGGATGTCTAAGATTTATCGCTGAAAACACATGGGTTTTTAGTGTGAATATTCACGCATTGGGATTGGAGAATGGCTTATGCTTAATTTGCATTCAAAACAGCGATGCGATATTGCTTTTACTTTAATTGAGTTACTGGTTGTGATTTCGATTATCGCTTTGTTGATTGCGATCCTTCTTCCGGCTTTGCGAGAGGCTCGAAGGGCGGCTACGCGTGTGAAATGTCTGACTGCGGTGCGTACTGTGGGTGCTGCGATGTTGTCTTACGAGGTGGACCAGAATCGCCTGCCTGCGCATGTATATGAGATTGCTGTTAACAAGGGAGTGTACGCGCCTGAGCAGATTTCCAACGGCGAAGTGGTTTCGTCAATCGGTTCGGATGTGGATGCACGGCCGTGGTATCGTCCATACATTCAGTCTGCCAATCATTTTCAATGTCCATTTTTGCCTGAGTTGGATTTGGAAGTTGATACTTCCGGTTCCGGCTATGGCTTAAAGCGTCTTTATGGTGATTACGAATTGACACCGGGCTATTTTTGTGATTCTGATGATGGGAGTACCTTTAACAAACCGTTGGATACTTGGGTGAGTACGGCTGACAACTGGATGTATATGGGCAAACGTATTTCCGTTTTGGCATTTGACCGTATGGGCTATAAATCCTCTAACGGTCTGACTACGCTCAACCACAAACCCACGCAATATTCCGGTGAATTACAGAATTACAACAAAGATGATGGCAAGGGTTATCTGGTGTCTCAATACCGCATCACGGACTGGGGCAAAACTGATGCCATTCGTGCTCAGACGGAAGCCAGTTATGTATTCAAAGACGGTCATGCTGGAACTTTCAATGGTGGTATGGATTCAATGGTTGCAGTTAATGCTCCGCAGACCATTACCACAACGGGGGTCAATCATATGATGCCAGCCGACTGATTTTGGGAGGATATGATTGGGTGTAATTAAGCCATTAATAGATATCAAGGATTATGATGTGAAGAAGATGTGTAATAATTTTTTGTTAATAGGTGTGTTGATGATGCTCGGTTTTTCTGGCATGCCGATCCATGCCGAGCAAATGCCCGATGTTGTACATGGCGTTATTTTTTCCGATCCCAGATTGTTTGCCGGTTGGCCCGCCAATTACGGGATATGGCAGTGGGACGATGAAGTGCTGGTAAGTTTTGCTTTATCGCCGTATCAGCAACGGGGCGATTTTCACAATATTGATGACAAGGCTTATCAATGTGAAGTCTTTGCTCGCAGTCTGGATGCAGGTAAAACCTGGCAGATTGAAACGCATCCTGAGGTGAGTATTCCCGGGCGATTTGATGATACGGGACGATACATCAAAGATGATTCGTACCCGGCGATTTCAAAGCCGACTGCTTCACCTGGCGGTATTCAGTTTGATCATCCGGATTTCGCGTTGCGTTCGTGGAAGAATCATTTTTATATCTCCTATGACCGGGGACATCACTGGCAGGGGCCTTACAACATGCCGACGTTTGGCTATCAGACCGTCATGGCGAGAACGAATTACCTGGTTACCGGCCCGAGTAGTTGTCGCCTGTTTTTTTCGGTCACCAATATGGACAAGAATAAAGGTGAACATGGCCGAACCCTGATGGCTCAAACAACCGATGGCGGCAAAACATTTGAGATGGTTTCCTGGGTGACGGCCGATCCGTTGGATGGACTGGATGAAAAATCGTTGCCAGCCTATGCCATCATGCCCGGTATTTTGCAGATGGACGATGGTACGATACTTTCGGCCAATCGTTGGCGTATTCGACGGACGTGGTGGATCGATCTGATGGGGTCGACGGATCAGGGACGGACATGGAAGCTCTGGAGTGAATTGAAAATCGACAACAGCAATCCGGCAAGCCTGGTGAATCTTGGCGGCAAGCGGATTGCAATGGTCTACGGCTGGCGCAATCGGCCTTATGGATTGCGGGGGCGCATCAGCCAGGATGGTGGGCATACATGGTCAGATGAGTACGTTTTGCGTGACGATGGGCGGGAGTGGGACTTAGGCTATGTTCGGGCTGTGGTTCTTAAGGATGGTCGTGTTTTGATTATTTACTATTATACGACAAAGCAACTGAAGCCTGAGCATATTGCTTACACCATCTGGACGCCGCCATCAGTACCGTGATGTAATGTCAATCGGATCAATCCCTCGGATGTTTTGTTGTGTGTTTGGCTTGAAATAAATGATAGATTGTTTGCGACAGATGGTGATCCTAAAATGACAGACTCCTGTATTGCCAATGGATGAAAGGTGAATTGATCAATGACCATGCTGGACGTTGCCAAATTGGCCAAGGTATCGCAGTCCACGGTTTCCCGGGTAGTCAGTGGCCAATCGGGTGTATCACCGGAAGTGGTGCGTTCGGTGCAAGAGGCCATTCATGAATTGGGTTACAAGCCCGCGCCCGTGCATAAACGCCGTGGTCGACGTATATCTCCAGAAGATTTGGATTGCGTGGTGTTGTTGTGGACATCCAACCACATGTTTGACCTCTATTCATCGGTTGGCCACGCACTGACACGTTCAGTGGCATTGGAATTGGAAAGTCATAATTTGGGCATGGTTCTCAGCTACGTGGTTGACAAGCAACGCGTGCCGGAGTTTGTAGCACGCGGTAGGGTTCGTGGTGCGATTGTCACCGGGCACAATCCCAATCAGGAATTGCTTGACAATCTGACACGAATTCCACATGTATGGATCAACTCGCATGCCTCGCGTAAAGGTGAGGTGGTGCTTTCGGGCAATGAATATGTCGGACGTTTGGCTGCCGAACATCTGCTTGGAAGAGGCCATCAGCATTTTGCCGTGTTGAACATGTTGCCCGATGCTGCGGCGATGGCGAGGACGCGTTTTTTCCGGTTTGTCGTAGAAGAATCGCAGAAAACCTGCTTGGCTTATATTGGTGCTGAAGAGATGGACAGGGTTTGTGCCAGTGACATTGATATGGATTGGTTTGAAAGTCGGGTTGAAGCCTTGGTAGACAGGTTGTTGGCCGAAACTGATCGGCCGACAGGATTGTTTGTACCTTCCGATTTTCAGACTGCAATGGTGTACCGTGTCTTGGCAAAACGGGGAGTCCGTGTGGGCGTCGATATGGAACTGGTCAGTACGGATCATGAAAAAGGTGCGTTGATGGGGCTTTATCCGCGCCCTGCAACCATCGACCTGGCCCCCTGTGCGATGGGACGCAATGCCGTGGCAAACCTGATGGCACGGCTTGATCAATCCTCAGATGATCATGCTCAGGTATTGCTTGATCCCAAACTTTATCCCGGGGATGTGTTGCGTTCCGATTGGGATCGTGGTGCCAAAATGTTGTAGCTCCAGAACGTTTGGGCAGGGGATCATCGCTTCATCCATCAGGTTTATGAAGCAAAACGAATGGAAGTAAGTGTTGCAGTTTACTGTCAACATCAACGCATATCGTCTGTTTTAAGGAAGTTCATATGGGATTAACAATTTGGGACATCGTGGTGCTGGTGTTGTACATGCTGGCGATGGCATGGATGGGAATATACTTTTCCAAAAAAAACAGAGACACGGAGCAGTATTTTGTCGGTGGACGTCGTTTTGCCGGTTGGGTGGTGGGGTTAAGTCTTGTGGGGACGTCCATCAGTTCGGTGACTTTTCTTGCGTTTCCTGCGGATGCTTTCAAAACAACCTGGCTTCGTTTTTTGCCCAACTTTGGTTTGCCGGTCGCGGTGTTGATTGCTGTTATGGTGTTCCTGCCGATCTTTCGCAAACGCCGGATGACCTCAGCATATGAATATCTGGAATATCGCTTCGGTCCATCAGTTCGCGCATATGGCGCGTTTGCATTTATTCTGGGGCAGGTCTTTCGCCTGAGTATCATCCTGTATCTTGTTTCGTTGTTGCTGCATGAAATGTCGGGTTGGAACTTGGCTTTGTGCATTGTTGTCTGTGGCGTTTTCGTGGCGTTTTACACTGTAGTGGGGGGGATCGATGCGGTCATATGGACTGATGTCATTCAGACGCTTGTGTTGGTCGTGGGGGGGATGGTGTGTCTGGCGGTGATTGTCTACAAATTGCCGGGTGGTTTGGGCGAAATCTTTTCCACGGCCATGGCGGATCACAAACTATCTATCGCTGATATGCAATCTGATGGCAGTATGGCGCCTGTTAATTGGAATTTATCACTGACCAGTAAGACCGGTACAATGATGTTGCTTTTGGGGGTGATTGCATACCTGACGGAATATTGCGGCAACCAGAATACCGTCCAACGTTATGCCGCAGCCAGGAGTACAAGTGAGGCGCGCAAGGCCATGTTTGTATGTGCGATGGCCAGTTTGCCGATCTGGGCATTTTATATGTTCATCGGTACTGCTTTGTATGTCTTTTTCAAGCATTTTCCAACAATGGAAACGACCGAAATGCTTTCAGGTGTTCGCAAGCCCGAACAGGTCCTGCCGTTTTTTATTATCCATTATCTGCCCCCAGGTGTGACGGGGCTGGTCATTGCTGCTGCCGTTGCAGCCGCGATGTCATCCTTGGATTCATCAATCAATGCCATCTCAGCGGTTGGAGTGACTGATTTTTATAAACGACACTTTGCCAAAACCAAATCTGAACGACACTATCTGCAAGTGGCATGGGGGTTGGCTACGACAGCTGGTGTCGCCATGATTGCGGGGGCATTGTTTCTGGCTCAAACTGATGCCAAGACCTTGCAGGATGCCGCATCAATCATTACGTCCCTGCTTGGCGCGGGCTTGTTTGGCATGTATGCCCTGGGCTTTTTTACACGACGCGGTGATGCGATGGCGGTGTGGATTGGGATTGTTTTCACCGTACTTTTTACTGCCTGGACTGTGATTGCTGCTAAAAAACCCGATATGTTACCCCAGTCACTAGCTGTGCCTTTTGACCTGTATTACACAGGCATGATCGGGAACCTGATTCTATTTACAGTTGGATTTCTGGTTGGTACGCTTCGGCCGCAACGGCAGCAGCAGTCACTTGATAATCTAACCGTATGGGATCGCAGCACACAATCCGATCAACCCGTCATCACCGACTCAATCTTTTGAAATTTTCAATTACAACACAATGAATCACAACCAGATGCAGATGCAATCTGCGTGTGCTGATGGATCGCCTATTTAAAATGAGAACAGGAATACAATGAGCCGAACTCTATCACTTCTTTGGGTAATGTCTTTTTCTTTGGCCAGTTTGGTCTCCAATACCGTTCGAGCTTTGGAAATGCCGGATATTTTTGCATCGCATATGGTTTTGCAACGTGATCAACCGATTCACGTATGGGGAAAAGCTCAGCCGGGGAGTATCGTGAAAATCACATTGGCTCAACAAACACAAGACACCCATGCCGATGACATGGGAAAGTGGCAGGTGACCTTGCCAGCCCTGTCGGTTAATACGCAAGGTTTGGTTATGCAGGTTCGGGCCGATGACCAAGTACGTGTTTATTCGGATATTCTTGTCGGTGAGGTATGGCTTTGTTCCGGGCAGTCTAATATGGAATGGAAAGTGGTCAATGCCAATCATTCCAGAGAGGAAATCGCAGCGGCTACCGATCCCATGATCCGTTTGTGCACGGTTAAACGGGCCGTAGCAGATAAGCCACAGGATCAGGTAGACGCGATATGGGAAGTTTGTTCCCCGAAAACGGTTCCAGAGTTTTCGGCAGTGGGCTATTTTTTCGGCCGGTATCTGCGGCAAGAACTGAATGTACCTGTTGGTTTGGTTCATGCATCATGGGGCGGTACTCCTGCGGAGGCCTGGACGAGTCAGCAGGCCATGGCTGCCAACCCAATTACCCAGGCTATTATCAAACGTTGGGATGCGATTCTGGCTCAATATGCCAATTGGAAGCAGACCAATCAACCTCAGTCGATAAAGAAGTTTTATAATCAGGACCCGGGCAATGTAGGATTTGAAAAAGGATATGCACAGTCTGATTTTAATGACAGTGCATGGGAAAATGTAAGACTGCCGGCATTGTTGGATCGCGACTACGATGGCGTGGCCTGGTATCGCAGGACGGTTCGTTTACCCCTTAAAATGCAGGGAAAAACGCTGATACTGCACTTTGGTCCGATTGATGATTGTGATGTTACTTATGTCAATGGAGCGATTGTCGGTCGGATGAATGACTCGGGAGCATGGTCCCAATCACGCCAATACACACTCGCCGATTCAATGACACAAACGGGTGAACTGACCTTGGCAGTCCGCGTTTTTGATCGCTTTAGCAGTGGCGGTTTCAAGGGTGATGCATCCCAAATGTATCTTCAATGCCAATCGACCGGCCAATCCGTTTCTTTGAGTGGGGTATGGAAATACAAATGGGAAAAACGGATGTCCAAAGCCCCGGGTAAGCCGAAAAAACCGCGAGGGCCTAAGGACCCGCACCGTCCGGCCAACCTGTTTAATGCAATGATTCATCCTTTGATTCCGTTTGGTATACGAGGTGCGATCTGGTATCAGGGGGAAAGTAATGTTGAACGGGCTAGTGAATATCGCACACTTCTACCTGTGATGATCAACGATTGGCGGACACGTTGGCAGCAGGGGAATTTCCCTTTCGGCATTGTGCAATTGGCTAATTTTCACCAGGTGCAAAAGCAGCCCGGAGATTCGCCTTGGGCACGGTTGCGCGATGCACAATGGCAAACAAGTCGGACCGTTACCAATACCGGCCTGATCGTGACCATAGACTTGGGGGATGCTCGAAACATACATCCTGCCAACAAACAAGATGTGGGGCGGCGCCTGGGAGTTTGGGCAATGAGCCAAGTTTATGGCAGAAAGTCGATCCTATATTGTGGCCCTGTTTTACAATCATACAAAATTGATGGTGATCGAATTCGATTAACATTTGATCATGTCGGCGAGGGACTAAAGACCATTGACGGGCATGTGCCGGGCGCATGGACCATTACTGAAGATATGAAGCGATGGTATTGGGCTAAAGCCAGAATTACTGGGTGCAATACTATGGAAGTATGGTTCGATAAACTCTCTCATCCCATTGCCGCACGTTATGCTTGGGCAGATAATCCAGACAATCCCAATCTTACCAATTCTGCAATGATTCCAGCATCACCCTTCAGGACAGATGAACGATGATATTGAAGATTGACTTGATAAATCATTGCTGCGATTGATATGGATGAAAACGAAAATGTGATTTGGATATTATGTATGGATGATTATTGTACAGGCGATCAGTCGTTCGGATTCGAACAGTGGATATTCAATATAGCAAGTTACTTGTTACATAAAATTTTATTGTATTTGTGTTGATATACATCACTAAGAACACATCCCAATACTCCATAGGCCATGATTCGAATGTGCTCGACAAGACTCATCGATTCAAAGTCAATTATCGATGAGTCCATGGCCTACATTGTTGTTACCGATAGTGGAGATGAAGTTGGTAGAACTGTCTTCTTCATTCCACAAGGTTCCTATCGGTTTAAGCAGTAAAGTTCAGGCTGGGGGAATAGCCTGACGGGTTAGTTTTAGCTCATGGTGGTTCCGTCTCATTTCCGGGACGAAAGTCATCGGATTGTCGACGGTTCGAGTTCGTTCACCCGCTCTTTAACAACGGCTGACAGCAAATGTCAGCCGTTGTTTATTTTGCGCAGGGGGTGAGGGGAAGGGTAAATTGGGATCTATCTTGGAGCGTGTTCTTTTTGTCAATTCTTGACAGCAACGCCTATCCCAGACTGAGATTTGGCACCATTTCTGGCACCGTGGTGGTTTTCTTGGCACCGAATTCGGCACTGTAAATGCGATGCTGATTGTCATCTAACTGGATGCAAAGGCCGCAGTCCGTGGCGATGTGGGGGGGAACTTACGATATTTAGCGGTCGGAGCAGCCAGGATTCATTCCGAAAAGTCCTCGTTGGATAATATGGTAAGGCGTAGCGATTCAGTGTTGTCGAGTTGCTGAATTTCTCATCTGGAACGCAAAATTCAGCCCTATTGAGAGTGGGTTGACAACTGTTTATGCGAGGTCTAGGATCACGCCAAATTTGGGAAATTGTTTTCTGGATCCCAATAAAAGCAGGTGTTTTATGTCAGAGACAGTGTCAATTGGTTTGCGTGAAGTGCATCGTGGTATGACGTTTGGGTTCTACGCCCGTAACGGTTATTTCGGTTCCGACGAAGCCCGGCAGCAGGTCGATAAAATGGTCGAACTCAATATTCGATGGGTCTGCCTTGTTTCGACGGTACTTCAGGAACATATGCTCAGCGGCAGGCAGTTTCGGGATTTTGAAATGACGCCTGCCGATGATGAATTGCGTGACATCATCGACTACATGCATGACAAGGGCCTTAAAGTCCAACTCCGCCCAATGCTCGAATGCTGGGATGGCACGCAACGTATTCATATCCATCTGCCGCACGACAACGAAATCATGCCCGGTAAACCCATTCGGCATGCGTCTCAATGGTTTGACTCAATGGCCAAGCGTACGCTGCATTATGCTCGCTTGGCCCAACGGGCCGGTTGCGAAGCGTTCGGTTTGGACAGTGAAATCGATCGTGTTCTCCATTTCAACGAGCAATGGAAGCAAGTCGTCAAGGCAGCGAGAAGTGTCTACGACGGGCACCTGACGTCCAGTCATACCCGCTATGCGGATTTTGAGAAACAGCTCGAAAATTCGGATCATTGGTGGTTTGACCTGGATTCCGTGGGTACCAGTTTTTACGATCCCGTTTCCGACATGGAAGGTTCGACCATTGAGCAAATGTGCGAATTTCTCAAGCCGCTTCTGGAAAAACATCGCCGGATCGCTCAGATGTATGGTAAGCCATATTACTTCGGCGAAACCGGTTGTTGCGCCACTGCCGGTGCCACACGCAAGCCGCATGGCTGGGACAACCCCGGTGGATACGATGGCAACGAACAGGCCAACTTCATGGAAGCGGTCTTGCGGACTTTCTGGGACGAGCCTTGGTGGATGGGCATGTACTGGTGGAAATGGGATGAACAGAATTACCGCCCACAGTTCCATGATGATTCGCGCGGTGACAAAGGCTTTACCATCGATGGCAAACCCGCTGCGCAAGTCATGAAAAAATGGTATGGCCGAACGGATCGATAGTGATTACAGTCTCTTTGCTTCTGTGGAGATTGAAAATATTAGACGTATATTCAAGTATTCAATCGATGGTTACTGTGCGCCTACTATATAGGTGTTCATGGACTGGTCGTAACGGTTATTTGTACGATTGAATTTTGGATATACCGGTAGTGTTTGGCCAAATTTTCGTTACGGGTCCGACTGATTCACTGTTAAAAATTAAAGAATGCCAGGAAAAAACAATGCCAATATGTATCATTTCCAGTTGGTGATTCAACAGTTTGCGCCTATCCGGAAAATGATCCCAATCGTGGTTGGGGGCAGGATTTTCAATTGCAATTTGTTAGCGGTTCTGTCAGCCAGACCAATCTGGCTGTACCTGGCCGGAGCACAAAAACCTTTATGAGTGAAGGACGTTGGGAACAGGCTCTTTCAGAGAATCCCGATTTTATTTTGATCCAGTTTGGACATAACGATTCTCACGCGCCTGATAAACCCGAGGCGACTGATGCTAAGGCAGATTACAGACAATATCTACGGCGATATATCCGCGAGGCTCGTGCGATTGACGCTACGCCAATCCTGATAACGCCGATGGTGCGACGAGCGTTTGATGCAACAAATCGTATTGTGGAATCGATGTCCCCACGGGGCCGACCGTTGGAAACCTATGCCCGGGCGATGAAAGATGTCGCTGGTCAGGAGAATGTCTCGGTGATTGATCTGTACGCATCAAGCAGGGCATTGGCCGAAAAGATTGGGGCGCAGGCCAGTGCCGACTTGGCAAGTACAGCAGGGGATATCACACATTTCAATGAAGATGGAGCTCGTTCCATGGTTAAACTTGTGATCGCTGAGCTTTTTGATGCCGAACCGCGGCTTGCCCAATTCCTTGTGCAATTGTGATTGACTGATTTAGACGAGCTTGGGAATGCGACAGTTATGACTTGGGGGCAAGGACGGTTCTGTACGCGCATCTTCCCTGATAGCAAGACAGTACAGTCATCATTCAAGCAGTTGTTATGAGTCGATCTTGTAAGACTGAAGCACGCAGGTTGATGTCACCTGGTAAGAGTTCTTGAAAACAGGAGATACATGTGTTTTCCCTAAAGTATCGCGTTTATTTCTTGACTTTGCATAATAACCTGACTACAGTCAAAAGTGATTTAGCGCTAAAGAACTTTAGCGCTAAATGTGGAGGTAGCTGCTACGAATAAGACACTTGAACATATCAGTCAGGTATTTGGCGTCTCTGCCATGACGGTTAGCAATGCGCTTAATGGCCGAAAGGGTGTGTCGGAGAAGAAAGCTCATGCCATCCGGCAATACGCGGTCAAGGTGGGATACCAACCGGATTACAGAGCATCGTCATTGACGCGGCGTCGGACCCGGATGATTGGGGTGTGTTTGCGCGCGACGCCGACGGTGCCCTGGTGGGCTCAATTGGTTTATGAGGTTCAGAAATTGCTCTACGCCTCGGATTTCCGCATGACACTGGGCATTGCGCCCGAAGGTCCGAAGCAGGAAAATTCATTTTTGGATCATTTTATGGCTTTGCGATGCGAGGCGGTTTTGGTGGGGCCATTGGGGTATGCCTATCAATACAAAGCCTTGGCTCACCGGTTATCCGGCATACCTTACGCGATCGGTTTCGAGACGTTTTCCGATCTGCCCATCGATTCGGTGAGTATTGACGAGTTTGCGGGTATGCAATTGGCGGTGCGTCATTTGTACGAACAAGGTCATCGTGATATCGGTCATTTTGGTGTTCCGGACGAGGTGTTTGGTAAGTCGGAGCTGCGGACGCGTCACAATGGTTATTTGTCGCAGATGAAGCAATTGGATTTGTCGATATGCGAGCAATGGATTATTTCGGAGGCCTCCGGAAAAATGGCCTTGGAATCTCTGCTCCAATCGGGCGAACCGTTGCCAACGGCATGGTGTACTCATGACGATAATGCCGCGACCCGGTTGATTCGTGTTCTCGATGAGATGGGGTACAGCGTGCCGGGGGATATGTCGGTGATGGGTTTTGACAACTTGAACATTGCCAGTTTAATTCATCCGCAGTTGACAACGATTGGGTTTGATGTACATCGGCATGCCCGAGCGATTGTGGACCAGTTACTGGAAAATGTGGAACGGATTCGTAATGAGCAAAAGCGCACAGAGCCGGTCGCATCGATTTTGACGCCGCCACTTTTGATACAGAGAAGCAGTGTGGCGCAGATTAAAGAGGCATGATTGGGGTAAGTAGAGAGTAGCCGAATAAATTAAACGGCTTAAAAATGGTTTGGTTGATTGCTTTTTTTCAAGTAATACCCGCTCGTTTCCGGGGATGTTGTTGTATTGCCTGTATAAGCACATGAATAAGGAGTAGGCGATGCCTGGTAAATTATATGATCGTTGCCGATGCAATGGTTTCACTTTGATTGAATTGCTGGTGGTGATCAGCATTGTCTCCTTGTTGATTGCCATTCTTCTGCCTGCATTGGGAAAAGCGCGTGCCACAGCCACGAATCTCCAATGCATGGCGAATCAACGTAGCATTGGCCAGGTGACCGCCATGTTTGTCAATGAGCACCATTACATGCCATTCAGTTCGTATGACAATGGTCGTTGGACCGTGGCCAACATGCTCATGGGGGCTCACGAAAAGGAGATGGGTTGCAAGAACTGGAACATGACCGTGCCCCAGAGTTGGTGTCCGGATATTTACAACACAACCAATTACCTGCAGGGGACCAAGAACGGTTTTATCTACCAGTGCCCGGGACAGGAATACTTCTTTCCCGCCAAGGATCAGCAAGCCACTTATGGGATTAACTCGTCGTATCTCAGTGGCTCGAGTTGGGGATCAAAGTACGAAAAAGTACCATCTGCCAAAGCTTACCCGGACACATGGTATAAACATTCGAGTAATGCTTATATGGCCTGTTCGGAAAACCGCTACGCTGATATCGATCCGAGCCACTCTTACACAACCGGTGGGACCAGTCCGTGGAGCCGTATCGCATCCGTTCATCCCAACCATACCGCTAATTTCCTGTACATGGACGGTCATGTGCAAGGTCATCAAGCGCCCTATGGTTCTGCGGATTATGCATCCATGCCTTTCTGGCACTATTGGGAATGATGGCTCGGCAGGGGTTGCATTCAATATTCAACTGGTACAGGGAATCAGTTTTCATGAGATGGTTGATCATTTTTTTTATGTTGATGTTAACGGGGATCGTGACGCTTTCCTCGCACGCGCAGACTCCGGAGATTGAGCCGGAATATGGCGTGGTCTTCTTTCTGCCTGATACGACCGAACAGGCTATTGACCAATTGAAGGATTTTCAACAGCAGGGATTCAACAGCATTAAAATTCCCAGTTGGGCATGGACAGTCCCCAGCCCCGGTTCCACCTTGGCAGCGAAAGTTTCTGGTGTGCTGGATTGGTGTGATGCACATCAGATGAAAGTCTGGTTGCTGGAGAACATTCAATACGGATCCGCTTCGCAGGGCGGTGATCTGAATCGTGTGTTGGCCGATCCGTTATACAAACGTAGCGTGCTAGAGCCATGGCTGGAATTATTGAAAAATCGAATCTGTTTTCAGGGGATGTTATTGGGCAATGAAGTCGGATCAGGACACTTCTTATCCAAACTTAACCCAACCAATCCTCAATATATGGCCGCGTTCCAGGACTATCTGCTCAAGACGCATGGTGATTTGCCCACGCTCAACAGGCGTTGGAAATGCAGCATCCAAAGCATGGCGGTTTTGCCTGCGTTAACCAGAGACAGTCCGGGGTTCATTGATTATCAGCGTTTTGCGCATGCTCATTTTGCTACACTTTATGACGCTTGGCTTGAGCAACTCATCAAGCCGTCGTTGGGTTCGAATCTTCTCTATGGTTCCAAGGCCAGCGACAGTCCCTACCTGCAACGTGCCTGCCAGTCGTTTACCGTATGCAGTTGGGATGACATGATGGCCAACCACCCGCCGCACATCGTTCGGCTCATGACTGACACTGTGCAGCAGATACTTGGGCGACCGGTCTTCAACAGTGAACTGCATCTCTACCACGACAAGGTGGCCTTTGTCCCCAATAGACGTTTGACGCGCTATCGCTATCTGCTTTCAGCCATTCAGGGCGAATGGAAGACGGCCAGCTACGACAACCAATCATGGACGAAAGAAAAGATCAAGGTGCAGCATCGGGCGGCAGTAAATACCATCGCCGAATGCAAACGCCTTGAACCGTGGCTCAAGCGTTTTAACGATCGCACCAAAGCGCCTGTCGCCATGCTGGTTACCGAAGGCAACATGCATTGGAGCTCAAATCCGGATGTTCCCAACGAGGGACCAGCATATGGCGTGACGTTGGCTTATCCATGGCTCGCTTCACTGGGGCATCCCTGGCGGTATGTGTTGGATCAGGATCTGTCCTCAATCAATGTGCCACAAGTCCTGATCATCTCATCGCCATGGCTCACTGCCCAGACCATCCAGTCGCTTAAACAATGGCCCAGACAAGTTAGGATTATTGCCATCGGCAGCATCCCTGTCTGTGATGAATGGTTCGTCCCACATCCATCAGCAGACCGGCAATGGCTCCACGAAAGAATTCAATGCGTTGATTCGTGGGATACCTTGCATACCCGTTTGCCCGCAGTCGAGGGTCTGCCCGAGCAGGCAACCCAGGTCATCATGGGGCGGTTTCAATGGTGGTCGCGCGACCGCGGTAGCTACCGGTTCAAATTCCCGTTTGCCCAGTTGGAAGTCCGTCATCTGCAAACACGGGACAGCGAGTTGGTATTGATGATCACACATGACCGCGATGTGCAGTTGACCGTTGATTTGCCCTGGGTTCGCGGTGCTCGTGTGGTCGAACACACCGGCTCAAACCCCGGGCGGCTCATCAATCCCCATGCAGTCTCGATTGGTCCCAATGATGTCCGCCTGTTTGAGTACAAGCGATAAGACAGAAACAAACCCGATTCAAATTACTATTTTGATTGTTAAAAGGAAATTCGTTTTGAAGTCGATTCAATTTCTAGCGTTGTCATTGTTCCTGTTGGCGTTGTCTCCAATCCTTCATGCTCAGGTACGTATGGATGTTACTGCGGGAGCCAACAAGTGGGGGTATGCCGGAGCGGTTGGCGGAATTTATCAGAAGTGGGATGGTTCGGATGTTACGGTGACGACCACGCTGAATCTCACGCAAGCCGATGCAAAGAAAGGCAATCTGCCACGCGAATGTTTTGTCGGCATTGTGATTCAGGATGCCAAGCAGTCAACGCGCTATGTGGCAGGACTGTTCAATCCCGGTTACGCCAAGCAGCATAAGCGACTGCCTGTTGGATTGGTTCGACACGAAAAAAGGGGCAACTGGAAGCCGATCTCCGTCAAGGAGCATACCTTGCCCGCGGACCAATCGCTGCAATTGCAGGTGGTTTTCAGGAATGGCAAGTTGACATTGTCCGGTTGTGAAATCGGCGGTGAACTCAAGGAATTACTGACATGGAATGCTCCCAAGGGATTCAAACCCAATCTCATCGGTTTGGCTGCGGATGGATTTCGAAATGGTTTTGGCCCAGTGCTTTTTGAGAACTTCCAGGTTCAAGGTGATGGCCCCGCTCATAGCGATGCGTTTGACGGAAAACAGAATCAAGCCGTTTGGCAGAAGGTTGCAGGCAAACGCGTCTTGATCCATATGCCTGAGACGTTCAAAGCAAGCTTACAAATCGACGACCGCAAATTCATTTTTAATCGGGGGCGGGATGTGTCAATGAATTTGTCGGTGAGTGGTGCAAAATATATTGGACAGACCTTGCTCCTTCATGTGCGGGTGTTCAACGATCAGCAGCAGGTGGTTCACGATGCCGTGTCTCAGATAGAGAACGCGTTTGCTGAGGGGCGATGGAGCATCACCATTCCCAAGGCCGACATTTCACGTTGTGGTGTTTACCGGTTGGATGTGACCGTGGGGCAGCAGGATCAACCGATTCATAAACTGTACGGCCAGTTTGCTATCATCGAGCCACATCCAGCGACCGGCAGTCAGGATCCTGATTCACCTTATGTATTTTGTTGGGGACAAAACCAACTTCCTGTGCTCGAACGTCTGGGGATGCATTGGCTTCGTAACAGTTGGTATCTGCACGAACTGATTCCTCAGGATGCCAAAGGCCAATACAACTTTGATAAGCGGATTGATCGATGGTTCAAACACAGCAGCCAATATGGCCTTTCGCCCATGGGACCGATCTGTAATATTCGGATCACAGATCATACGTCGAAGGCTATTGAAGACTACGTCAAAGCAAATGTCAATATCATCAAGCAGGCCAAGGCACGTTACGGCGATCAGTTTCGCCTGATCGAAATCGGCAATGAGCCGGAAAATTGGCCGATGGCTCCCTTGGCTGATCAATGGCTGACCATGGCCCGAGCACAGACGCTGATCACGGAGCGTGTCCATCAAGATGTGCCTGGTGTGCAGGTGATGAGTACCGGTACCACGCATGTGAACATGGGCTTTCTCTCCCAGCTTGCCGTGATTGGCGGACCGAATGCAGCGGACCTCATCGGCGTGCACGGCTACCGCTGTCCGTCACCACCGGAGTTCGGTCATGTGCAGGACATCACCGCGATCCAATCCCTTTTTCCAGGAAAGCCGATCTGGTGCAATGAACAAGCGTACTTCGCACAACCCGCTGATTACCAACCGACGTACGACAACCCGGACATCAAACCTTTGGAACTGGATGAGCTGACACAAGGTATTTATCTGCCCCGCCTGTTTATGTCCCAGTTTGCAGCCGGTTATGCGGGTGTGTCGTGGTTTGCCTGGGATTCGAACCATGGTTTGACCGATAGTCCAACCCATGTCCGTCCTGCTGCCGTGACGTTGGCAACATTGACGCGTTTATTGCCACATCCTCAATTCAAACGCCGCCTCACACCGCGCAACAGTGAACTGTGGGCCTTACAGTTTCAAAGCGATGACCAGTTGATCACTTCCATTTGGTCGTTGGGGCCGCATTATGTGGTGACGGTTAACCCGTTGGAAATTGATAAGGCCTATGACGTCTATGGGAATGAACTGACATTACAAGAAGATGCCGGGCTGGCTGATCTGGCAATCGGTCAGGCACCGGTTTATCTGAGGGGGCCGGTTGGGAACTTGCTGGCCATTCGAAAGACAACAAGCCAAGACCCGTCGCCTTATCCATTATTGAAAAATGAAAAGCCGTCAGCCCAACCGTTGAAGATTCGTATCCTGCCCAAAGTAACTTCGCTGAACCAATCGCAATTACTCGTGAGGTTGACCAACACCACATCGCAAACACACAGTGGCACACTGGCCATCAAATTCAACGAGAAAATGGCGAATTTTTATAGAGCACCGTTGCCCAGTGCCTGGCGTATCATCCCTGCTGACAATGGCCGGTTTACTGTCGATGGTAATCAAAGCATTGACGTGCTTTGCAGTATTGTCAGCGATGATCCGTCCATGCCTTTTGATCCTTATGCATCCAATCAAGGTTTTGTCGCAGCGTGGTGGCTCAGCGGCTACTTCTTTGCGGCACGGGCCACTCTGGATGACCAGCAAGTGGTGGATCACATCATGACACGCGGCACGAGCTTACGGGCTATTCCCTATTGTCCGAATGTGAAAATCGATGGGCAATTGGCAGACTGGCAGGATGTGCCGGTCTTTCCTCAATTGGGTAATCTTGTTCGCAACTCCGGTCTCAACAAATTCTGGCAGGGCCGGGCAGACTACAGCCCGCAGTTCCAATTGGCATGGAATGACCATGGCCTGCTCTTGGCTGCACAAGTGACTGATGATATTCAGTATCAACCCTATCATGCCAAAGACCTCTGGCGATGTGACAGTCTTCAATTGGCAATCAATGCGGATGTAGAGCATCCAAGTCCTGTCAGCTTTCACGTCATGACCATGGGGCTGCCAGCTAATCAGAAACCGGAAGTCTATCGCCAACGCAGTACCATGGATCGGCCTGCCGGTTTGGTGGCGGATGCTCAAATCAGAGTGACACGCACCGAAGGTGATTATGAACGCGATGGCCTGACAACCTACGAAGTCATGATCCCCTGGTCGCAGATCACGCCGTTTCGTCCAAACCAGAATCGGTTGAATTTTTCAATACAGTTTAATGATGCCGATGGTTGGGAACGCAAAGGTTGGGAAGGCTGGTTCATCCCGATGGGCGGTCACTTGATCGATCCCAACTGTATGGGTGACCTGACGCTTGTGAAGTGATATTGTCAATTTGAGTAGAAGTGGGGTGCAATGAAAATCGGTCATCCAAATTTCCATCTTGAACTCGATGGGAAAACCGGCGCGTTGATAGGTTTTAATAGCAACGGCTTGCTGAAAAATCCACGAGGATTAGCATTGTTTGAATTGGGGCTTCGCGATCAAGAGGGAAGATTGATTTGTATTGAATCATCTCAGTATCAAGATTTTCAAATTCAGGAAAATTTTGAATCAGGAGTGACGGTTTTAAATCTGGTTTACCGGAATTGTTCGGTTTTGCCGAACGATTGTTCGGTACAAGTCCGTATACCACACGATGGTTGTCAATCTTTCTGGCGGTTTTATGTCAGAGGTATTGATGATTCCGTGACGTTGGAATGGATTGATGGTCCGAGGGTCTATTTTGACAGAAGTTTGCGAACAGACGGGGGCGCTTGCGAAATATTCTGGCCTGCCAATGAAGGTTGCTTGATCGATGACTATGCTCAACGTGAAAAAGCAGGATACAAGCCGCGTCGGATCGATTATCCGACTCCTGGCGTATGGGGATTCTATCCCGGCGATTGTCAGATGCAATACCTTGCCCTGCTTGGTAACGAGCAAGGTGGTGTTTACCTGGGGGCACACGACGCGGCCCATGGTCCCAAGGGTGTCGAAATTTTCCCCGCAGGGGATTCTCTGTTGCGTTTTGCCATGCAGGTCTTTTGTGGCGGACAGGTGAAAGACGGTGCGTATGAAATGGACTTTGACATTGTTCTGGCGTCCCTACAAATCGGCAATTGGATGCAAGCGGCACTGGTTTACAGGGATTGGATGGAAAAAGACGATCACAGTCTTCCCGTAAAGCTTCACTCTAACTCAGATTTGCCTGATTGGTATGTGCAGTCGCCGGTGGTGGTGGCATATCCGGTACGCGGCGATGGAGATGACAAAGGTGACCTGAATTGCAATGAATATTATCCGTATACGCAGGCACTGCCCGTTATTGAAAAGCTCGGTAAAGAATTTAACAGCAAAATACTTGCTCTTCTGATGCATTGGGAAGGTACGGCACCCTGGGCTCCGCCTTATGTCTGGCCACCATTGGGTGGTGAGCAGATTTTCTATGACTATGTTCAGGCACTTCATGAAATTGGCCATTTACTGGGAGTTTATTGTTCAGGAACCGGTTGGACACAAACAAGCTCGATTCTTCAATACTCTTGTGAAGAACAATTCCAACGGGAAAATCTTGACAGGCAAATGTGTGTGGGGCCTGAAGGGCAGATGTATTCCGTCATCTGCAATGGTCCAAAGGATCAAGGTCAACGAATAGGCTTTGATATGTGTGTCGACCGTCAATGGGTAGGTGACACAGTGTTGCGGGAAATCGAGAAAGTAATTCAGGCCGACGTCGATTACCTGCAATTTTTTGACCAGAACATGGGGGGCGGGCCGGCGTTATGTTGGTCGAAAGATCATGGCCATCCATCAGTTCCCGGTTGCTGGCATACCGATGCCATGTTGGAACTGTTGGAGAAAATCAAGCATGCTACGAGTAAATTACAAACGAAACCGCTAATCGGGTGCGAGGCAGCCGCGGCACATCCATTTATTTCTGGGATGTTGTTTAACGATCTGCGATTTAATTTGAACTGGCAATGGGGCAAGAGTGTACCAGCCTACGGTTTTATTTTTCATGAATATGTCAACAATTTTATGGGGAATCAGGTTTGTACAAATTGGTGGATCGATCATGAAAAATGTCCGAGCAATCTGTTGTTTCGTATTGCTTATACGTTCAGTGCCGGTGACATGCTTAGTGTTTTGCTAAAAGATCACGGTGATATTCATTGGGATTGGGTCAATAAGTGGAGCAATACGCCGCCAGTTCAGCAGTCGGTGATTGATTTGGTCAGAAATTTGAATATATGGCGTGTGGCGTATCCCGAATATCTATGCTTTGGGAAAATAATGATTCCTGATAGGCTTGATAGTGGGAGAGGATATCAATTAATAAGGCGCGATGGCACAATCATTAAATATGATTCAGTTCTATCGTCCAAATGGGAGAGTATTGACGGTCATTGCGTACAGTTTTTGGTCAATTTTCTGCCTCAAGAACAATCCGTTACTTTTCAAGTTGAACCGGGACATAAAATCAATTTCTTTACGGCCCCAGATGTCAAGGGAATTGTGTTGAAGTCATCACAATTGCACGAGATTATGATTGCCCCGTTATCCGCGGTTATGCTTGAATCATCGATATGATGTATGCACTGTGGAATTTAATTGAATTAAATGTGAAATCAGTCAAGAGCGTTGTGATTTTAGCTAACAGCATCACCTTGCATCCAGGCAAAGAAGACAGCGGTTGGGGCCAGAAAAACGATGATATTGTAGCCAGTAGTTCTGAAAATATTATGTGCACTTGTTGTTCCAAGACTTTACCGATACTGCTGATGCCATGCCCGCAAATGCTGATTGGAAATATCGCCGATGCAATTGGGATATCTATCAACGGGTTCCAGTAGCAGGTACGTGATTTTGCATGCAGAGTGAGGTCAGTTTAGTATGAAATATAAACAATTAAAAACCCAGCATTAAGCTGGGTTATGTTTGATCTTATTTGATAAAATATAACTACCTTACGATGTACATGCTTCCACGTTTCTCTTTAATATTCTTGCGCGCAATCTGCCCCGTCTTCACGAGCTTGAACAGAGCCTGATCGGCTTTGCCATTGCGACCTTCATTGATCCAGTGCTCGTTGACTTGTGCGGTTGTGCATCCGGGATTGGCTTGGATAAACGACAACACAAAGGCGTCGGCAGTGGCTGCAAACGCTTTGCGAATACGTTTTTTGCCTGAAATTACAGTATTTTTAGGGTTAACGGGCTGCGTATTGGCGACAGGCTTTATTTGAGATGCATTTAATCCCAAGTCTCTGAACGTTTGATCGATGGCTTCAATGGCCTTGACGTGCTCGGTACGCTCGTCATGAAGCTGTTGCACAAGCCTACGCAATTCGATTGCTACATTGGATGTTGTCATGGGGAACTCCTTAAATAAAAATGGGGAACAAATAGACAGGCGGGGTGTAGAAAATATCAGTATGAATATATGTTTTCAAGGGCCATTGGTATTATATGGATATATTCGTCATATATACCCTTGTTCATAACCCTAATCGCATACATACGTAGAATGAACGGCGGTGTGACGTGGGTTGTTTGATGGGGACGAATCAAAATATATAACGTCTTCTGCCAGCATGACAGATTGGTATGTCAAATTGTCATTAGTGGCAGTTGCCGCAGTACGTCCATTTCACAATACCACTTCATTCAACATATTCACAAAATCCAATTCCCGGCGCGCCATTTGCTGTCATGTTCCCATGCCACTAGATGGCGGGGTGGTCTGATTGACTGGTCTTCTCATGACCGGGGAAAGGAATCCAACGTGGTCAAGAACATTCGATATGTGTCAGCCATGATGCTGACTCGTCATATCGTTGTCGTCATTCATTCGGAGGGTGTTGGTGCCGGGATTGGTGAGGTTTTGGGAGTGGCTTGAGTCACGTCCCGACCGCACTGCTGCCTTGGACGAGTGGCAGCAAGTTTTGGGGGGCGGGGAATCGATATCGGTAGCACAGCGATTTCTCCAGCCTCTCGAAACACCTTCAACCGCATACCCTAATTCCCGCCGCCGTGGTTTTCCGTTGAATAATGCGTGTCAACGGGACGGTGATATTCTTGCCAGAGACGAGACGGATGACCAGACGGGCTCAAACCTGCTGGATGGGGGTGTCGTTCAATATCGTTTATGTCTTAATAAGCTTCGAAAGTCCATCTGCAGTGCATTGAGTAGGGTATGTGTCTGCCAAGAGTCGATCGACCAAAATGCATGTTCAATCCAGATTGGCAACTGGGAGCCCAAGAAGTCCATTCTGATTCCTGTCCATCTACTGATGTGCACATCGACAGATGAACTCAAAGTCGAAGTGTATGAGCAGATCATTTTCAGGAAACGTCCCGGTGCCATTCTGCTTACACCTACACGAATGCACTGGCGTGAGAAAATCATTGATGCCGTCCGTTTGTACAACACACTGTTGGTACCGCTATGCGAAGTGGTCGAAGCTGACGGTGATACTTTGCGCCAAACCCCGGTCTGGGAAGAGTACCTTGATGGCTTTGTATTGATGGACATCCCCGGTGTTCCGCAGAAGCCTATTGATCGTTTGCCGGAGAACATTTTTCGCAGAAATGGTGGGGGATGGCAGGTGCGATTTTGTAAGCAGGAACCATTCACGATTCTGCCTTGGTTGGGTGCCAGTTATATCCATGTATTGCTCAGTTCGCCATGTGAATCCATGCCAGCCATCGACATCGTCAGCAAAGCCGCGATTGATTGTTGCGATCATGCTGTCCGTACGCACGACGCTATCGATGCCGGCCTTGAATCCGCGACGAACCCATTGCTCGAAACCCTGGGCCACATTTCAGATTGGGAAGCGATCAAAGCCTACCGGCGGCAGGCCACTGAACTGCTTGCCGACATGGAACGCGCCCGCCGAGACCATGACAACGTAACTGAGCTGCAAATTGAAAACGATCTGGCCATGATCACCGGTCTGATCAATGAAGCGATCGGCATCGGTGGCCGGTTAAAGCAGGCTGGGAACAAACGTAAGAACATCAGTGATGGTTTCAGGAACAACGTCAAGCGGGTCATCAACAGGCAAATCCGTGAGACCGATCCCGCACTTGCCCAACACCTGGATGAGTCGATCTTGTTTGGCTACACCCCACGCTACATCCCTAAACCCGGCCTGACGTGGGACATTGATCCCGTCCGAAACGAATGATGTTCAGTTATCTATAAAAAGTCAAAAAAATTTGAATGCTACGCGAAAAGTAGCATTTGCTACGCCGGACGTAGCCCCTTCAGTCCTGAAGGCACGTTCGGCGTTTTTGTTGGTCTCAATGCGAGTCCACGCTGAGTGCCAAACCGTTACCTGTTGGAAAGGAACGCGTGATGGCTCAACAGTCAGATTTACTTTTTCCGCATCGCATCAAGGCCCGATCCCGGCTCAAACCCCAGGCTCCCCCGAACCCTCAGAATCCGGAACCACCCCGAACAGCAAAGCAGAGCAAGCCGCAGGACATCGTTCGCTCCATTCTCTTCGATCCGTTCACCACGACGTTTATCCGCATCAAGGCCCGTCAGCTTTGCAGTCGGACAGATTTTTCACTGACGGATGATCAGGATCTGCGCCAGGAGATGCGG
>PAIY01000069.1 GCA_002704825.1 Phycisphaeraceae bacterium | reverse complement strand
GGCAGTGCGTACCCCATTGAGGAGACATCTACCATTATCCGAGCTTGAATTGCCTTCGTTTGCAGGCCTGATATCGACCCGTAATTGTTCGTCTCATACTATAAAATGAACTTCGGGATACCTGCTCACACCGTCAACCTCGCTTGTGATACTGTTTGGATCGTCCGATCAAGGCGTACCAACGCTGCCATAGAGTCTCTTTTCTCTTTTAGAGGAGCTTTTCTATGAAAAAGCGCGCGTTTACCCTGATCGAACTGTTGGTTGTGATTTCCATCATCGCCCTGCTTATCGGCATTCTGTTGCCGGCTCTCGGTGCGGCTCGTCGTACCGCTCGCCAGATGCAGAACTCCACGCAGGTCCGTGGTATTCACTCCGCGTTGGTGCTCTTTAGCCAAGGCAACAACACTTACTATCCCGGCATCAACACCATTGGCAACGTTCTGACCAACACCAGTGGCGTTGCCATACGTTTCCGCGAACTGCTTGATGACAACTACTTCACCGGCGAATATGTCATCAGCCCCTCGGAAACCAAGACGGCTCTGACCCAGAGCAATGTCCCCGTCACCACGAACAACTACTCCTACGCTCTGTTGGAAATGGTCACAACGGGAACCAGTGGCAACCGTGCCAACGAATGGCGTGACACGTCCAACAGTGAAGCCGTTGTCATCTCTGACCGTGCCAAGCTGAACAATACCACTGCCAACGTGAAGTCGGTTCACACCAACCCCGCCACCGGTACCAACGAATGGCGTGGTTCCATGGGCTTCAACGACAACCATGTCACCTTCGAAGCCACCCACAATCAGGTTGACACCCAGTACGGTGACGATTCGACCACGAATGACAACCTGTTCTCCGAATCAGGTAAGTCCAACGCTCTGATGATCTACGCTGGTTCAGGTGTTGACGCCGCCGCCAACGTCATCGTTGACTAATCATCACGACGATCGATCGCAAGTCTGAGACTTGCAACCACAATTGAATATCAATGACACGCAGGCCAACTCATTCGAGTTGGCCTGCGTTGTTTTTGGGCAATCAGGTTGTGATGTGGCATGAAGCACTGACTATGACTCAATAAGTACTTGCGGCAGCTTCTCAGTTTATGTGACAGATTGAAGCAATACGGCGTCAGTTTAATACACATTGCATCAAAACAGTGCTTAAATCGTGGGCAAGCAAAAAAGACCAAGCCTTGTTTGGGGCGATAATTCACCGGATTTCGGGCCTGGCAGGGGATGCGAACCCTTAAAAGTGACTATTTTGTAGGCGTTGCAAAGATGAGATGCTGCATAACTAGGCCAAATTTGAAGGGGTAACAGGGTTGTCTTTTGACGTATAAAGAATGTGAAAATAATTTTGGTGCCACAAATGTAGTTGTTGGTGTGCTTTAAAAAATGTGGTGAACATAATTCGTTGTTTCGGCATTCACTTTGCATTAAAGATCGGCGAGGTGGGCACGGTGCCCATTGATTGAAGTTCATATTGGTATCAGGAGAACGCCAATGAAACGTCCCTCGTCGTGGCTCATGCTTTTAGGCATTATCGCAGTATTGGGCCTATCGTGCACTTCGGTGCTTCACGCTCAGGATGCTGAAGCTGCAGCAGAAACTGTTGCAGCAGCAGCCGAGTACACCTTTGACTGGAGCAAGTCGGAAGTTACCCCCGAAATGTTCGCTGTCAATAACCTTTGGATCATGATCGCAGCCATGCTGGTGTTCATCATGCACCTTGGTTTCGCCATGGTGGAATCAGGTTTGACCCGTGCGAAAAACACAGTCAACATTCTGTTCAAGAACACCATGATCCCCATGATCGGTATCGTTATGTACGCAGTGTGCGGCTGGCTGATCATGTATCCCGGTGATGCCTGGATTGTCGACGGCGTGTTTGCCTTCGGATTCGGTATCGGTGGCGGCGGTGTTTATTCCAGCACGCTGTATGCAGGTATTACCCCTGAATACAACCCTGGCTACACCGTCTGGACCGACTTCCTCTTCCAGGGTATGTTTGCTGCCACCTGTGCAACCATCGTCTCCGGTGCCGTTGCTGGTCGCGTCAAGCTTCTTCCGTTCCTGATCTTTTCCATCCTCTTTGTCGGTATTCTCTACCCGATCACTGGTTCCTGGAAATGGGGCGGTGGCTGGTTGGACGCCAAGGGCTTCTGCGACTTTGCAGGTTCAACCCTGGTGCACGCCGTCGGTGGTGCCGGTGCCCTTGCCGGTGCCTTGATCCTCGGCCCGCGTATCGGTAAGTACGGCAAAGATGGTACGGTTCACCCGATCCCCGGTCACAGCATGCCTTTGGCCACCATCGGTGTCTTCCTCCTGTGGTTCGGTTGGTTCGGCTTCAACGGTGGTTCGGAACTTTCCGCTGATCCGGCAGGTGTGTCCTACGTCCTCGTGACCACGACGATCGCTGCCTGCGGTGGTGGTATCGCCTGTGCCATCTGCTCATGGGTTGTCGGCGGCAAGCCTGATCTTTCCATGGCACTTAACGGTATCCTGGCTGGTCTGGTCGGCATCACTGCCGGTCCTGACACCCCGACCTGGATCGAAGCCCTTTTGGGTGTCGGTGCCGTCTCTGGTGTCCTCTGCTACTTCGCCGTCATGTTCTTTGACAAGCTTAAAATCGACGATCCCGTCGGTGCCATCTCCGTCCACGGTGTGTGCGGTATCTACGGCACCCTCTGCGTGGCCATCTTCGGTGACATGAGCTTGCTGGGTATCCAGGCTCTGGGTACGGCCGTCTGCTTCATCACTTCCTTCATCTTCGCCGCCATCGTCTTCGGTGTCCTCAAGGCCACCATGGGCATCCGCGTCACCGAAGAAGAAGAAATCGAAGGTCTGGACCTGGGCGAGCACGAAATGGCTGCCTACCCCGACTTCCAGCGTACTTACATCAAGAGCTACGAAGCTGGCGAAATTTAAACACGACGATTGGCACGCACAGGCTGCGTGAGAAATCGACGAAACTGTACAACGGAATATACAAAGTCATTAACTCAGAAAGCAGCCTCCTACTGGAGTAAATAACCATGCATATGATAGAAGCAGTTGTCAAGCCATACGCGATTGACAAGATCAAAGCAAAGCTCTCGGAACTCGGCATCTTCGGATGTACAGCCATTGAGTGTAAAGGTTTCGGTAAGCAGAAAGGTCACACTGAACGCTACCGTGGTGCACGAATCGATGTGGGCTTCGTCCCCAAGGTTCTGCTCAAGATTGCCGTGAAAAGCGAAGACATGGATAAGGCCATCGACGCCATTACCAGCTCCGCTCGTACCGGCTCCGTGGGTGACGGCAAATTGTTCGTCTACTCGCTGACCAAGGTTGTCCGCGTCCGAACGGGCGAAGAAGACAACGACGCACTCTAATATCTCAAATTGACACCCTCTAACACACCGTAATCTACTACGGCATCGTGTTCTGTCTCCTGAGATGGCCTTGACTCAGTACCCGTGAGTCAAGGCCTTTTTTATGCGCACATCAAGCTGAGATTCTCTTGACTTCATCATGAACGTCACAGCATCGCATCAATATGCAGCAATATGTCAGATCAAAAAATGAATCTCCATGTCATCGTATTGGTTCGTCATTCTCGCGAAGGCGGGAATCCAGTGGCATTCAGTAGACGCTTGCAGATACCACTGGACTCCCGCCTGCGCGGGAGTGACGGAGAGCGGCGTTTAATTCTTGGAATTGCTCTTGTCGTGTCGCTCCTGAATCACGGGTTCAGCACGTGGCAATCTCAACTATCACCATCTTGCGCACATACATCACAACACATCACATTGAATTGAGCTGTACATCAAACAACTGCAACACTGCGTGTTGATAGAGCGTTTCCAAAAATTCATGTTCAACGACCTTCTCAAAGGGATTGGTGATTAGGGATTTGGGATTAGGGCTGTTATTCAGGTATCGCCTTGTCTTTTGTCTTTACCCTATTCCCTTATCTACCAAAACGTGAAATTGAATTGCTGGAAACGCTCTAATTCACCGTTTTGACTCACCAACCCAGGAGTTTGATCTTGAGCATTTGCTCATGTGCATCCTTTGAGACCGCGATGACCTTGGGATCAAACGTCTTGCCACACTCCGGGCAGGTGTTGGATGGGAGATTCAGTAATGTGTAACCACACTGGTGGCATTGCCAGTCAGTATGGAGTTTGAGTCGGTCCTGCCAACTGTGGTGAACCACAAACATGACAAATAGGCTTGGAAGTAACAAGGCAATCCAAAAGCCGAGAATGTTTTGAATCAAATCACTTGCGAGAATGATGACCGGTGCCACCAGTCCGACTAAGAATGATGACAGAGCAGCTAAGCATGTTGCGTGCCAACCTTTTTCCAGGATGAACAGCAGACTTACACCATTGGCGATAAATAGCAACAAGCTCGTGAAAACACAGACAAGTAATAGATCCGTATAAACAAACTCATACGCCATGAAAAGTATGGCAATGCAAAAAAACAGCCAGCTACACACAGTGAATCGCAGACTCCGTCGCAGACGAAAGAAACGATTGTCATCTTGGATGATTTTCTGATGCATTACGATAGAGATCAGGGGCTGTTGGATTACCGTTCGAGCACGGCATGTTGCGGATCGGTATTGGCAAATCCACCTGTGCGGTTGGCTTCAAAAACGGCCTTGACCGAATCGCGACAGAGTACCACGATGGTAAACACACCCAGGATCGTGCCCAGTGGGAATGATGTTGCTGTGAGTGCTGCAATGATCATGCAGTAAAGCCAGTGTTTCTGCTGATTGAGGAACTTGCCCGCCAGGTAGTAAATGTAGGCAAAACCCAAAATGAAAATCATAAACAGGCAACCAAATAAAATGATCAATCCCCCGGGCAGTGAAGCTTCTGCACCATGGTTTTGTGAAAAGCCAAAGCCGATGGTTGTGATGCCCATCACAATAAACACCAATGGCAACAGGGCAATCAACGCGTGAAACCCCGCTGCGATGTAATAGAAAATGGCCAGCAGGCGAAGGTGTTCTTGATCTTGTTGATTCATGTTTCTTACCCCGGTAAGTGATTGATGAATTTATTGTCAATCCCAATTGAACATCCGTCAAGTTGCAACTCAATCAGGAAGTGATTGGATATCGACCTGTAACTTTGCGATCGTCTGCGGATCAAACGGCTTGCCACACTCCGGACATTGGTCGCTATGCAGGTTGATCAGTGCATAACCGCATTGCTGACACTGCCAGGCTTCGAAGGTTTTGATACCGATATGCCAACCCTTGACAGTCAACGCCATCGCCAATGCCATGGCAAGCGAGCCCATGTAAATAAACGGTTCGCGTGCTTCGCCCGGACTCCAGGTGTAAAGGTTAACGAGTGTCGTGAAAAACACTGGCAAAAACAGATTTGTCATGGCTAACCACCACACCGGATGGTGATACCGACGCCCATGAACCAACGCCAGCAGGATACCCGTGAAAAACATCGCAGGGCCGGTGCTCAGAACCGATTCCGTGTCAAGAAAAACCAACAGCAGCCATGCGACAACCCAGACAATGACCGAGACGATTAACATCACTCGCCAAAGCACGGATCGTTGAAGTGTGACTGGCTTTACAGTCATGGCAATGGATTCCAGTTGGCCGAATAGTTGTCGGCAAGTTGATGTCCAAAGTGTAAGAAGCTCAACAAGTCATTTCAATAAATCATTTATATCAAATTGTTTTTCGATGACTTGGTTTTCTTGTGTCACTGTACCGCATTCAGGGCATTGATTGGTGGACAGAAAACGTAGGGGATAACCACATTTTCTACACTGATTCTTTGAACGCGGTCTGATGGGATGAGTCCAAGCATAGCCCGTTAGCAACATCGCAACCAAAAATGCTGGTGACAGAATGAGTCCTATGGTAAAGCACCATGATTCAAGAGTAGTGGTTGTGCGGTCAAAAGGGATGTAGCTGGGAATGTAATAGAACACAATGCACATCAACATATTTAACGCAGCTAATAGCAAGCCTGAACAGATGCATTTATTTTGCAGATGTGTCAGTATCAATATGACACATGAGGCAGGGAAGCTAATAGCTAAAAAGAGCCCTGCGAGTTCGCTTGGGGCAAACAATAGTACCATCCAGGACCCGCACCAGGTAAACAAACTGAAAGCGAGACCGGCGCGTTGTAATTTGACTGAAAAGTACTCTTGTTTATTGGGTGTTGGATTTGATGCGGTCATTAGCTTAGCAATCGTCTGACAAACGCCAGAATCCCTGCAGCCGCCGGATCGTCAGGATCGGCATATCGGTCTTTGATGGTGCCATGATCGCGGCCGGGGACAACGAGAATTTCGATATCAAATTCGTGTTTCTTACAGACAGCTGCCATCAGTGCATTTTCTTCGACACGTGCTGCCATATCATCTCCGCCGACCAACAGGAACATCGGCATCTTCACATCATGGGCATAGAACAGCGGGGCGTCTTCGTCGATGGTCGGGCGTTCAATGGGAATACCTTTGTCTTTGCGGATGGTAAAGTGCGTGAGCATCTGGCCGGACGTGGGGATGCTGCCGGTGATCTCGGTGATGTGATGGCCGAACTTGGACAAGTGGCGATCATCCAGACAGGTGATGGCTGTGAGATAACCACCCGCTGAATGTCCGGTGACAAAAAGCCTGGTTGGATCACCGCCGTACTCAGCGATGTTTTCAATTGTCCATGCGACCGCTGCTGCAGCGTCTTCGTTGTACGCTGGATACTTGGCCTGCGGACTCACACGGTATTCCGCAGTCACCACGCCGAAGCCTTCCGCGATCATACGTTCAACAAATGGATCGCCTTCGCCGCGACCGCCACCTTCCAGACCGCCGCCATGGAAGTAGACGAATACAGGATAGTTGTCATTCTCCGGGCGATGCACATACACCGTGCATTTTTGAGCAGCATAGTCATCCGGCGGTGTTTGGTAATAACAGATGTCCTGGGCAACGAGCATGATACGGGCTCCTGATGATTAAACTTCCAATGCGGGAAAGTCAACCAGCAGGATATCCAGAATCACAATCCCCGTCCATGCGATGGTCCTAAGCCAATTCGTCCACACCAATCGATTGATCACCGCCAGATCGTAACCGTGTTTGGCAAGTTTGCTGTGGCAGGGCACGGAAAGTCCAAACGTCACCAGCCATGCAATGAGGATCAAAACGGCGATGATGAGATTCATCGGATTAATGTTCACGTAAAGCTCATAGCCATGCAAGCCCAGTTGCCCAAACATCAGTGGCACGACAAACCAACTGATCTGGCCGGTGTATCGCCTGTGATAAACCTGAAACTTCTCAGGGACGACTTCACGAAATGTCGGGTAAATGATCACCTGCACCAGCCAGATGAGAATCAATAAGCCAAAGTCAATTGTCAGTCGGATCATTTCCATCGAATGTATCCTGCAATGATCAGAAGTGCGTTGGGCCGCTATAAAATAACACAGAACCCATCGGCTGACGGGTTCTGTGTGAAAAATAGAAAGACATTAGCGATTAGTGCAGTTCAAACAATCATCATTTCTTTGTGTCTCTGATTTGGTCATTCCCGTACAGGCGGGAGTGACGGATGGTGAAGATCATTGTTTTTGAACTGCTTACTCCAAATCAATTACTTTTCATTTGTCATAGATCACGATATTTCTGAACTGTGAATCGCTGGCTTCGTTGGCATCATCGTCATTGACCAGCACGATGTAATTCATGCTTCCCGTGTAATATTGACCGATGGGGATGTGATACGTCTGCCAACCTTCGTGGGCATAGTTGTCAAAATCAAAGACCGTCCCTGCCCAATCCTGCGAACCGGATAGTGTGAAAAAGCGAGAGGGCGTTTGGACATCATCGTCATCCAAACCGATCGCCTGTATCTCACCGAGTGTGTCGCTTTTGAATTCAAGGCTGATCCAGGTGTCCGCCGTGACGGTGTAGGTCAGTGGCTGTTTCTTCCAGTTGTTGCCGCCGAGTTTGACCTCGGTTTGATCGACATTGAACGCGAGATTGTCCAGCGTGGTCTGCGAACCTGCATAGTTGGTGAGATCATCAAAGACGATTGGCAAGCTCAATTGACGATGCCCGACCTGCACATTGTCCACGAGAATCTGGCCGGTGTAGCTGCTGCCGGAGTTGTTGAAAATGTTCAGATGCTTGATGTCGGATATTGCAAAACGGAAAGGCAGATCGTTGATGCGATACTCGTGACCATCCTCGCTTCTCACCAGCAGGTCATAGTGATCGGTGCTGGCTGAGGCGATGTCTCTGACGTGCATCTCCACGCGGTACCACAAGGCAGGATCAATGGGGATACTCAGATCGGTGTTGCCACTGTTGAGTTTGTTGGCAAGGACATAACCACCTGCACCGTCATCGTGATTCAGCACCAGGAAGTTGCCATTGGTCCCACCTTCGGATTTCAGGCAGGCGTTCAGGGACAGGTCATTGTTGCCAGCATCACCGATTTTAAAATCAAACACTACGGAGAGTAGATCATCTGTGTCATGTTTGGTAAACGTGTAGCCGATCCCCGCACCGATCCCATAACTGGTTGTGGTGTCCGTATACACCACAGGCAAACTCCCAAGCCAGGACAGCGAAGAACTCCGCGTTGAATAGTCGATGAAGTTGCTTGTTGTGTGATGTGCGACTTCATATTCATAAACAGGATTGATTGGAGAGACCGGCGTTTTGCCAACGCGGATATTGTCCACGACAAACCCGCCTTGTGCTGATCCGCCGGAGTTATTGACGATGGAGAGATTCGCAAGATCGCTGATGGCAACCCGGAAAGGCAGGTTGTCAAAGCGCGTCGTCGTGCCTTGGTCATCCGTGACGAACAGCGTGTAATCCCGGCTGGATTGGGTGAGATTGTTGATTGCCATTTCAATGCGATACCACCGGTTGATTTGAATGTCATAGCCGAGCATGTCAACTTGCTGGTCGGTGTGCGTAGCCAGGCCAATCGTGCTGCCGTCATCATGGTAAAGCATCAGGAAACTGCCACCGGTTCCCGAACTGTTTCGCGTGATCGCTTCGATGGAAAGGGTGTTCGTACTGACATCAAGTACTTTGTAGTCGAAGGCAACATACAACGGTTCGTCATTGCTGTAGCTGTCATGATCATAGCTGACCCCCAGCGAAGAACCATAGGTCGAAGACGTGTCGGTGATCTGCACAGCAGGATGATTGCTCAGCCATGTCATGGGCGAACCATCGGAGACTTCGGTAACCAGTGTTCCGCTGCCGTTGTTGCCGTTGACTTGCCAATCCGAGATGTTGAGTTGCTGGTCGGATGGCCCGTCAATGATGCTGGCTTCGAAGACTTCGCCTTGGGCATTGCTGCCGGGATTGGAGAGTGTGTTGTTGGCAAACTGCACGCCCCGGCAGTGATCCAGCACGATGCCATACTCCAGACCTGCAAGACTCGGATCAAGTGTTGTAGCCGGTTCTTCAAAGCGAACGTAATTGTCGATGATGTTGTCCTTGACGATCAGTTCATCAATCCCGCGAATGATCATCGCTGAGCCGCCACTGTCCTGAATGACGTTGTTGGCAACGGTGATGTCATGCTGAATGTAGGACGTGGTGTAATCACCACCCGTGCGAATGTGCAGCGATGCAGACTCACCGGTTTCGTCAGGACGATCACCAATGTTGGTATCAATGAAAGTGTTGTTGATCACCTGGGCATTGGTGACATAGGGGCCTTCCCCCCAGTAATGCGGTTGACCCGACAAACTGATGCCTGAGCCCATGGTGTTCTTGATCAGGCAATCCTGAATCATGGTGTTGGGCGTTTGGATGCGAAATCCTCTTGCCAGTGAACCGATGCCCTGGGTGCGACGGATGATGGTGCCGCCCCCGAGAAAGCCTTCGATGGTGGCGATGGTGTCATCGTTGAGCGTCAATGCTTTGTCGAGCGTGATGCGGTAGACCGTCACCGTTTCGCCATATCTCAGCGATGCTGCAGGGCCGCTATACCACGGGTCAGTATCCAGATCCGCAATGGTGGTCGATTCGGTGATCTGGTAATTGTAGACGGTTTGGACGGACATGACTTTTCGCTGCCCCAGTGGCAACATACTCGCCCGGTCAAAGAAGTTCATGGTCACCGGCGAGCCATCGTCCACTTGAGCCTTTGCCAAGCCCAACGAAGTGATGAGCAATTGCGTGGAAGACTCCGGCCAGACCACGCGCTGGTAGGGGACATGCGTGTTGATGCAGTCATCGCCGAGATACGAAAGCGTGCAGTCTTCAATCAGTGGACCCTGCGCAGATGACGCACAGTTAATCCCGTCCGCATTGCCAGCAAGGAGTCGGTCGGTACCCGGCCGACGGATGATATTGACGTTGGAAAATTCCAGATGCCCCTGGTTGAGATTGGCAGCAACAGCTACAAACGGTGCAGCATAAATCTCAACATTCTCCATGCGAAAGCCATCATTGAGTTCCACTTTAAGGGCGCGCCCATCTCCGACGCGGGGCATGATGGCAATGCGATCACCAACTTCCAAACCGGAGTTCTGCAGGCTGACACCATAAAAGCCGGAGTAGGAAAGGATGTAGTCACCACCTGCTGTCTTGTTGTCAAAGTAGAAATACATGGACATGCCATGGACCTGCGGCTTGAGATCATGGGTGGTCGGGTCAAAGGCAATCGCTCGCCATTTACCGCCATTGCCGATGATGTCATAAGCAGCTTCGTACCCGGCATCCATGGTCATGAGCAGTTCACTTCCTGAGGACGCGATGTAGGAAATCGTGCCTTGGACAAAGATCGGTTTGTCGTAGTCGATTTTGAAATTCTTGACGGTGAGATTTTTACTTTTGTAGAAGCTGATGGCGGTCCTTGCATCATCAAACCAAAGTGTCGAGCCGGAGAAGTCGATGGTGAAATCTTCGACTTCCAGAAACAGGATGTGACATGTGTAGGTGCTGCCGATGACCTGGTCGAATCGGTAATCACCTTGTGCGATGGTGATCGACGGATCACCGTTGGCAATGGCAGCGTCGATACTCTGGAGGACAGCGACACCGGCTGCACGTTGCTGGGCTTTGGTCGTTTCGTCCCATGATGCGATGGAAGCAGGGAAGGGGCCTGCGTGGAGTTGGATTGTGCAGATGAAAACAAACAGACTCACGAACAGAGGTTGATGGCGTAGTGTGGACAAGATGACCTCCTTTGTCATAGTGATATGAAACGCGATGTGCGCAGACGATAACTGTCGACTCCCCAAAGCAAGCCAGCCGGACACAAACGGTCCGGCTGGGAGAAAAAACAAATGAACTGGCGGCTGGGCCGTTGTAATGACGGGAATGAAATGTCGCCCGAAAACCCCGCCCCCGGAAGCCCCCGAAACCCCCGGAAAACCTTTTGAAATACGCTTTGTGTTCTCCTGAGATTACTTGTTTCGTGCGGTGAAGATGGTTCCCTTGGCATACTTGCCGGGATTGATGACGGTATTCTCTTTGAGGGTCACGTTTTCACAACTCTCAACGACGATGCCGTACCCCGTGCCGTTGAACTGAGCGGGGATTTTTTCAGCTTCCGAGAGATTGGGATACGTGTAGTAACCATCGATGGTGTTGCCGGTGATGGTAAGGTCTTTGATGCCACGAACCATGATGCCCATGGTCGGGGCGTTTTTGATCAGGTTGTCTTTGAGCGTGATGTCGTACTGTGTGAAGTTGGTTGTGTAATCGCCTTGCTGCTGGACCATGATCACCGGGTGGTTCTTATCCGTGGTGTCATTGGCACAGTTGATGAAGGTGTTACCCTGCGCGATTGTGGAGTGAACATACGGACCTTCCCCCCAGAAGCTGGGTTGACCACTCATACTCAGGCCAAAGCCGCGTGTGTTTTGGATGACATTGTTTTCGATCAATGCATGCGGACCCTGCAGGCGAATGCCCCGAGCGATGGTGTCGGAGAAGTGACAGTTACGGATCACCGCCCCCGCACTGATGTACTCAGGGCAGGTGGTCACCACGTCTCCCGTAATGGTGATGGGGTTGTCCAGGGTGATCACGCATGCCTGGGCTGTTTTGTTCTGTGCATTGAAACGGGCAGCATCACCGGAATGAAAGTTGTCCTTCAAGTCAAAAAGGATCTTGCTCTGATCCAATGGGTACGCATCAATGTTCTTCACGGCGGTGACCATACGCTCACCGATTTTGGACATTGTCTTACGGTCAAAGAAAACGATCTTCACCGGCTTGCCACTGTTGGCTTTGCCAGCAGCATTGGGATTGATCGGTGTCATGGTCAATTGGTTGGACGAATTCTGCCAGACGACGCGGTTGTAGGCACTGTGGACATTCACGCAGTCATCGCCGAGGTATTCGACTTTGCAGTTATCCAGCAGGGGGCCGTTCTCCATGTTGTTGATATTGATGCCGTCTGCATTGCAACTGATCAGGCGATTGGTCTCGGGGCGACGGACGATCTGGATGTTTCGGAACATCGCGCTGCCGGTCCCCAGTTTCTGGACAAAGCCGACGAAACCGCTGGCATGCAGGGTGATGTTCTGCATGGTGTTGTTGTGACAGAACTCAATACGCACCGCACGGCCTTTGCGTTTGACCATGGCAATGTCATCGCCGACAGCAATGCCTGAGTCCTTGAGTTTGATCCCATAAAACCCACGGAAACTGGTGATCTGGTAACCTTCTGGCGTACGGTTCCCCCAGTTGTTGTAAAGCGAGAAACCGATGACATGGTCTTTGAGTTTTCGTGTTGCAGGATCAAAAACCAAACCACGCCAACGTGCTTTGGGATTACTCACCAGCGGGGCGTCATTGGGTTGATCGTAACCATCATCCAGCTTCACATGCAGGTGCTGCTTCTTGTGGTCGATCGCCATGATCCGACCTTGCACGTAAGGCAGTGGGTCCCAGTCCAACGTGACGTTTTTGACCGTGCAATCGGAGTTATGTTTGAGAAAGATGCCGGTCGCCTGGTTTTCAAACCAGAACGTCGAGCCTGAGAAATCCAGCGTAACACCAACCATGTCCTCCCAGAGAATATGCATGGGGTTGCGATCACCGATGGTCTTGTCAAAACGGTAATGCGCTTTGGCTACGGTGATTTGTTTTTCACCACGTTTCACTGCTGCATCAATCTCAGCGAGCATTTTCCGTCCTGCATCACGCTGAGCCTGTTTGGTTGTCTCATCCCACGCTGCCATCTCCGTTGGCAAGGGACCGGCAAAGGTGGTTTGCATTGCAAAGCTTCCGACAAGAATCAAAGCCAGATAAAGCACACGCAAGTGACGGGGCAATATGCAGCGCATTTGTTATTCCTGAATACGCGACTTGAATCAATCCAGAGCAAGGCAGAGAAACCTTCCACACAACGTTAATCATGTGGAAGGGATGGGTGTTTCGTGAATATGAAGTTACTTGATTCGCACTTTAAACACATCGCCCTTGGCAAAGGGACCGGGTTGTGAAACCGTATTGCCCTTCATGGTCAGACCGGTGATGGCGTCGAGCACGATGCCGTAACCTGTGCCGTTGATGTCCTCGGGCATGGGATCACGTTGTTCGTGAACTTTATAGAGATAGTAGCCTTCAATGTTGTTATTCAGCAGTTTCAGATCAATCACACCGCGGACCATGATGCCCATCGCGCCACAGTTCGCAATGGTGTTGTTGGCAATGGTGATGTCATATTGCGTATCACTTTGCGTGTAGTCACCGCTTTGCTGGACATAGATGGCAGGGCAATTGCGGTTGGCCGGGCCGATCCCACAGTCGATGAGTTTGTTGTTGCGGGCGACTGTCGTATGAACATAGGGTCCTTCGCCCCAGTAGGAGGGTTGGCCACACATGCTGATCCCGTAGCCCATGACATTTTCGATGATGTTGTTTTCGATCACAGCCTTGGGCGCCTGAAGTCGGATACCACGTGCCAGTGAGCCGATGAAGTGACAGTTGCGCACCACGCCACCTGCGCTGATGTAGTCCGGGAGCGTGGTCACCACGTCACCTGTGATTTGGATGGGTTTATCAAGTGTGATGATATGAGCGCGAGCGGTTTTGGCACCTTCACGGAACTGCGAAGCGATGCCGGAGCGGAACCAATCCTTTAAGCTGAACAGGCATTTGTCCTGGTCGACGGGATACTGGTTATTGGTGGTGACCTTAACGACTTTTCGCGATCCGATTTTCTTCATGGTCTTGCGGTCGAAGAAGAGAATCTCCACGTCTTTGCCGTCATTGGCATCATTGGCGCCGTAGCCATTCATCAGGGAACTGACCAGTTCGGTGGGGGAGTTCTGCCAGACGATTCGGTTGTAGGCACTGTGGATATTGACGAAGTCGTCGCCGAGAAACTCCATGCGACAGTTCTCAAGGGTGGGACCGTATTGCATGTTCCCGACGTTAATGCCGTCGGCATTGGAGCCGATGAGTCGGTTGGTGCCGGGGCGGCGGAGGATGTTGACATTTCGGAATGTCGCGCTGCCGCGCCCAAAATTTTGGGCAAAGGTGACGAACGGACTTGAGTAACAGGTGACATTTTCCAGTGTGTTGTTTTCGCAGGTTTCGATACGCATGGCCCGACCCATACGACGGAGCATGGCAATGTCATCGCCGACATCAATGCCGGACTTCTCGAGTTTGACACCGTAAAAGCCGTTGAGTTTGACGATCTGATAACCTTCTGGCGTACGGTTATTCCATGTGACATCCAGAGCAAAGCCGATGACCTGTTCTTTGAGACGACGGGTCTTGGGATCGAAGATCATGCCACGCCAGTGATTTTTAACCTTGGTGAAATCGTTGACCGGCTGGTCATAGCCTTCGTCAATTTTGACGTGAATCTGCTGGGTTTGATGGTCAATCGCCATGATCTTGCCTTGGATAAACGGCAGGGGGTCCCAGTCAAGATTGACGTTTTTGAGCGTGAAGTTTTTGTTCCGCGCCAAGACGATCCCTGCACGCGGATTTTCAAACCAGAACGTCGAACCTTGCAAGTCAATGGTGACGCCCTCCATGTCCGACCAGAGCACATGCATGGGGCGGCGGTCTTTGAGGAGTTTGTCAAAACGATAATCGCCTTTGGGGATGACGATGTTTTTCTCACCGGCTTTCACCGCTGCCTGGACATCCGCGAGTAGTTTTGTTCCTGAATCGCGCTGAGCCTGTTTGGTGGCATCATCCCATTTTGCAATCTCGGGTGGATAGGGGGCTGCGTTGGTATGCAGGCAGAGACTGCCAAGTAAGACCAGTATCAACGGCTTGGCGAGAATGTTGAACAGTCGAGTGTGCGTCATGAATTTTGCTCCTGTCAGTGGTGTATGGCGCAACCATAACTTGTGGGGTCAAAGTGTTGTTGGACCCTTAAAAATAAGTGCTTTTTTACGTATCCTGTCGCGGTGGGCCACAGGAATCACGTTCGATGAGTTGAATATCAAATAACCGATGCGCGATCGGTTTGGGTTTCTTGGGTTCGTCAATTTGCTCAAGCAACAGATTCACTGCCGACCTTGCCATTGCTTCAAGCGGCTGACGAACGGAGGTCAGTCGCGGGCGACAGTATTCACATTCCTGGTGATCGTCCACGCCGAGAATCGATAAATCT
>PAIY01000068.1 GCA_002704825.1 Phycisphaeraceae bacterium | reverse complement strand
GACGCCCCCGCCGATGAGCACGATGCTCTCCGCCTCCTTGCCTGTAAAGATGAACTTGCCGCTGGGGGCTTTGACCTCGATGGTGTCACCGACCTTCACTTGGTCGTGCAGATACCGAGACCCGGCTCCCTGCCCCTCGCGTTTGACTGTCGTCTCGCAGTAATACCCCTGCGTCGGCGAGGAAGAGATCGTGTAGCTTCGACGGATCGGCTTCTTATCCACGGGAAGTGTCAGCGTCAAAAACTGACCCGGCAGGAAGCTGAAAGGCATGCCTCCGCCGTGACATGCGACGAAACGGAAGGTCTTTACGTCCGGCGTCTCCTGCATGATACGCGCGACCCGCAATCGGCAAAGCTTTTTCTCCACCATCGGTAGCAAACCGCGGGAAATCGCACCACCCTCGACAGGTGCCTCGGTGGCGCAGGCCTCGTCCCCATCCCCGCAGCAATCACGTCCTCCGGAAGTTCTGTCCGTGTCTCTCGGCTCCGTGGTAGGGGCGGCAGCGACCGGGGCCGTTGCACTTCCGGGTGCAGTTCCGGAGGTACTTCCGGGGGCGGGGGCGGTCTGCGTAACCTTGGCCAGCAGCGTGGATGCCCGGCGCATTTTGAAGAAGTACATTGCGATCATTGCCGCGGCGAAGGCGATCAGAATCAGCATGATCGTGAAGTGAAACCACGATAAGCCAAATAGTCCATTTGGCCGTTCGTCCCCGCCAGGGGGCAACAGGTTCATCTCGCGTTTGAACCATTGCAGCGCGACATTGCGAGGTGCTTTGCCTTCCGCCAATGCGCGATGGGCCGCGAGGCCGCTGTCGAACTGCGACAGCCCCTCGCGGAGAATCTCGGACGCTGCCTGCATGGCTGCATAATCATCGGACGGCGCAGCCCGCGAGAGCGCTTCAAGCCCATCCGACATCAGAGCTGCGCCGGCCTTCATGCGGCCATGGGCCTGTTGCTGAACTTCCTGACGCCGCTCCATCGGCATGTCGGGCAGAGCCATCAGCGACGGGTAAAGCTGTTTGGGCTTGGGCGCGCCCATCTGTTCCATCATTTTGCCCATGCCGCCACCCCCCATCATCCCGCCACCACCCGCGCCGTCGCCCATCATGCCGCCCGCACCCGATGACGGTCCTGCCTGTCCGGGTCCGGGGGCGGGGGGATCGGCTGGTTGTGTCTGGTCTGGGTGATGGCTGGCGTGTTCTTCCGGCGAGACTTGCGCCCACACCACGGCGGGCGCGGCCCACAGCAATACCATGAACGTGGATATCCCTATGCGTAACAAGCATCGCTGTATGAGGTCCGGATCGGCAAGGTTCGCCATTACTCGACCTCGATCACACGATTCATCGTCCCAAATTCATTGCCGACACAGGACGGGCAGCCCGCGTGAGGCCCATCGCAGCCGGGTTCACAGCACCACGCGCCATCCACGATGAACTTGTATTCATGCCGACCAGCCGACAAGTTCAACTTGACGGTCCATTTGCCCTGGCGGTTCTTCTTCATCGGTGTGGCGTCTTGACGCCAGTCATTGAACGTGCCTGCGACAGACACCTGTTCGGCATCGGGTGCGTGGCAGGACAAAGTCGTCACGTCGGCTTTAGTACTTGTACTCAATTGAATATCCTTTCGATTCGGGTTTGGTCTATAAATCGCACCCGTTGATTTCTCGCTTAGGGTTGATGATTTTGGTGATCGGCGGGGTCAGCGGGTGCCGGCTGTGTTTCAGCAGTGGTTCCTGCCGGTTTGAAGCCCAATAACGCCTGCCGTTGTTCCGGCGTGAGTACCTTCGTCGCTTCGCCAACCTTTCGGATGAAGTCGAATCGTTGATTGCTGCGGAGCCGTTCGATCTCGCGGATCTTTTCTTCGATGAGCTTCGCGTCTGGTTCTCCTGCCGCAGTCAGCTCCCACAAATCCTGTTCCGCCTGCTCGATTTTGCGGTCAGCGGTGTTTTGACTCAGCACGCTCTGCTCTTTGATCTGGTTCAGCGATACGACCTGCTCGGTCGTGAGGTCGATGTGGTCAGTATGGTCGAGGAAGAATCCCGTCGCGCCGGTGTGGTAGAGGTGTGAGGCACCAGGAAAACCCGGCAAAGCCGAGTTCATCGCCATCCGGCTATCCGAAGCTCCAGAACCCCCGGACATCTCCTCCGAACCCATCTTCATCGCCCCCATCATCTTCATACCGCCCATCTTGCCCATGCCCATCCCGCCACCCGATTTAGGATTCGGCATGGCCTTGCCGCTCCCCATATCCCCGCTGCCCATCTGTGGCTTATCCCCCATCTTCATCTCTCCTTTGCCTCCGCCCGCCCCCATCGCCTTCATGCTATCGCCACCCATCTTCGACATACCACCCATGCCAGGCTGGTGCGATGAGGTATCCCCGGAGTCCGGATGGTCGGGTCGGCCGCGGTGATTGCGTTCAAGCGCCGCTTCAAGCCTTGCAACTTTCGCGCGCAGTTCCGCAAGGTCCTTGACCAGCGATGTCTCGCCCTGAACCGCGTCGCGGCCACTGGACTGATGTTCGGTTTGAGCGAAGGCCGCACTGGTCAAGAACATCATCATCAGCCCCGCAAGGCTGGCAAATTGTGGTGAACGACGCATAGGTAGTCCTTTCTAATAAAACGTTTGGGATAGCATGAGTGGATATCCCTTGAGGTCCGGCGTACATCTATCTAAACGAGTCCGATACCCCCACAGGTTCCATGAGTCGATATTTTTTCAGCCCGCCTCTCTGCGGAGGCTTGCAATGTTTCGAATCACATCCGACATGGTCCTGAAACCTCATGCCGGATGTGAACGTCACGACAACCTCACGAAAATGAGTGTTCACACCGTTTGAACAACTGTTCAAACCGCAATACTCTCTCTTTTCTCCGCGAAAACATATCTTTTCGCGAAGGAAACACGTCGTCGTGAGAAGGATCAGGCGGCCTGATTCTGCTGCCGGAGGAAGAGCCATTCACCGCCAAAGATCATCGCCATGCCGGCGAGTGAGACGAAGATCACCATGGGATCACTGCCGGCTTTGACCCAGAGAAACGCACCTAGCACGAGGACATCAAAGAGGATGGCGCACACCAATATGATGGCGCTCGCCTCGACATCCTTACGCAGGTGCCGCAACACGCCCCAATGGATCGCGATGTCCATGACGATGTAGAAGATCGCGCCCAGCGAGGCGATGCGGCTTAAGTCGAAGAAGATCGTCATCGCCATGGCGATCACGATGGTGTAAACGAGCGTGTGTTTTTGGATGCGGCCGGACATGCCGAAGTGGCTGTGCGGGACGAGTTTCATGTCCGTGAGCATGGCGAGCACACGGGAAACCGCGAAGACGCTGGCGATGACGCCGGAAACGGTGGCGACGATGGCTAAGCCGACGGTGAACCACACGCCATACTTGCCCACGGCGGGTCGAGCGGCCTCGGCCAGTGCGTAGTCTTTGGCCTCGATGATCTTGTCGAGACTCAGCGCGCTGGCGACTGCCCAGGCCATGAAGAAATATAACACCACACAGATGACGATGGAGATAATGATCGCCCGACTGACGTTGCGGTGTGGGTCTTTGATCTCCGCGCCGCTGTTGGTGATGGTCGTGAACCCTTTGTAAGCAAGAATGCCCAAGGCAATACTGGCGACGAACCCGCCCCCGGAAGCGTCGTTCGTTGAGGTCAATCCTTCCGGGGAGAAATCGGCGACCCACAGCCCGATGATGGCGAAGGCTGCGATGCCGACAATCTTGATCGCCGCCATGACCATGGAGAACGTGCCGATGAATCGGTTGCCGGAGATATTGACGATGTATGCGAAAGCGATCAGCCCCACGCCCAAGGCCGGTACGAGCCAACTGTTCTTGCCGACATCGAACAGTTGCAGTGTGTAGGTGCCGAAGGTGCGCGCGACCAAGCTTTCATTGATAACCATTGAAAAGTACATCAGCAAGGCGCATCCGGCCGTCATCACACCTTTGCCGTACGCCATTTCGAGATACATCGCGATGCCACCGGCCGAAGGGTAAACGTTGGACATCTTGACGTAGGAATAGGCGCTGAAGCCGGTGACCACGGCGGAAGCGAGAAAGGCGTAGGGAAACAGCCCGCCGGCCTGTTCGGCGATCTGCCCGGTCAGCGCGAACACCCCCGCGCCGATCATCACGCCGGTGCCCATCGCCACCGCGCCGATCAGGGAGAGGCTGTCCTTTTTGTACTGCCCGTCGTGGCTTGCCTGCATGTCACGGGAATCATTTGCAGAATCGTTCATGCTTTCCTCAATTCAATATTTCGATGAAGGCGGTAAGCTGTATCCGATGTCGGACACTTTTTGTCGGGCGTCCTAAAACGCGAAGCGAATGCCTGTGAGGAAGAACAACTGCTCCGTGTCTTCACCGGCCGTTTGGGAAAGGTTGGCCGTTTCACCGACGAGTAACTTGTAGCGCACGCCGATGTACGGTGCGAGGCCGCGTTTGATTTCGTAGCGAAGGCGCAGGTCGAGTTTTACATCGCTGAGCCCGGCCCCGATATTGTCATCCTCGATGTCCTGCACGTAAACAGCCAGTTCCGCGCGCGGCTGGAGGACGAGGCGTTGCGTGAGTCGAAGGTCGTATTCGAGTTCAAATTCGGCTGACACGTCGCCGTATTCGGAAACGTACAGCGATGAATCCACCTCGAACATGCCCGGCGCAAGACCCTGCAAAGCGATGACGCCGTACCACGTGTCTTCGTAGTCGGTCGATTCCCATTCGTTGGCGTAGCGCACGCCGACCTGCACACTCCAGAATGGGCTGATGAGGCGCGAATACAGGAAGTCATGTTCAGACTCGCCTTCGTCGGTACCTTCAAAGCCGGCTTCACCTTCGGATTTCCACCAGAACTTGTCGAAGTCGAAGCCGATCCAGCCTTGCGCTTCCCAGCCGAGGTGATCGGGGCCGTCGTCCTGAACGCGATACTCCAGTTGCTCAAAGAGCGTGAACATCCGCAGGGGATCGTCGTGGATCGCATCGGGAAATTCGTCGGGTTTGGGCTGCGCGGCCCGGTCCAGCACATCGTCGAGGGACATGCCTTCAGGCAGGCTTGGGGATGTGATCTCTTTGGCCGCGACGTGTTTCTCGTGCTGGGCGAATGTGGGCGCGGCGGTTGCAATTGACACAACAAACAGCAGGCAACAAAACAGCTTAAGCGTCGGCATTGATCGGTCCTTCCTCAAGCGAGCGAACGACGGCCACGGTGCGGAACATGCCCGCCTCCATGTGATAAAGCAGGTGACAATGAAACGCCCATTGCCCCGGCGCGTCGGCGGTGATGTCTACGGTGAGCAACTCGGCGGGCTGAACGTTGACCGTATGTTTGCGCGGGTTGTCGGCGTAGTCATGGCCAGCGTAGAGGTCCATCCACATGCCGTGCAGGTGGATCGGGTGATTCATCATGGTGTCGTTGATCATATTGATCCGCAGGCGTTCGCCGTAGACGAAGCGGATCATGTCCGACTGCGACCATTTTTTGCCGTCGAAGCCCCAGATGTATTTGTGCATGTTGCCGGTCAGATGCAGGTCGAACTGTCGCGTGGGCGGGCGGCGATCGTCGGGAGTGTGCAGGCAGCGCAACTGGCCGTAGGTCAACACGCGCCGATCGTCGTGCCCAAGTCCGACGCCGGGATCGTCGAGTTGGCGGTAGGCGGACATGGCCATGGTAATGCTGGCCGGACCATGTTCGTCGGGTCCGTGCATGACGCGATCGGGTAGGTTTTGGGTGGGTAGAAGCGCCGGGTGATGAGCGGGAACGTCGGGCAGGTCGTGATTCATTTCGTGTTCGCCATCCATCTTCATCGCGCCGTGCGTCATGCCCATGTCGGCCATAGTGAGCATGGGGCGGTGGCGGCACTCGGGGATCGCGGCGCTCATGCCTTGCCGCGGCGTGAGCGTACCGCGTGCATAACCGCTGCGGTCCATTGTCTCGGCAAATAGCGTGTACGCCCGGTCATCCGGCAGCGTGACGATCACGTCGTACGTCTCTGCCACTGCGATGCGCAGTTCGTCGGTCTCAACGGGTTTGACGTTCTGCCCGTCAGCCTGCACCACCGTCATCGGCAGGCCCGGAATGCGAAAATCGTAAAACGTCATCGCCGAGGCGTTCAGGAGTCGCAGACGCACACGCTGACCCCTTCGGGCGATCAATGTCGGATTTTCATGGGCGGCCTGGCCGTTCATCAAATAGGTGTACGTCGCGCCGGTTACATCGGCGATGTCGGTCGGGTCCATACGCATCTTCTGCCACGCCCATCGTTTCTCTAACACGCCGCCCACACTTTGATTCGTCGCAGCCGCTTGGTCATCAAGGTTCGCCAGCGTCGGACGTTGGAAGTTGTAGTAACCTTCGATGGTCTTGAGCTTGCGCATGACCGTGCGGGGATTTTCGAACGTCCAGTCCGACAGCACGATCGGAAACTCAACGTCATACGCGACCGGATCAGGCTCGGCCGGTTCGACGATGAGCATGCCGTAGTGGCCGAGTTGTTCCTGCATACCGCTGTGGCTGTGATACCAATATGTGCCGTTTTGCTTCAGGCGATAGCGGTAAGTAAACGTCTCACCAGGCGCGATGCCGGAGAAGCTGATGCCCGGCACGCCGTCCATCGTGAACGGCAGGAGGATGCCGTGCCAATGAATCGATGTCGATTCGTGCAGGCGATTGTGTACTCGAATGAGTACGTCCTTGCCTTCGCGCATGCGGATGACCGGGCCGGGAATCGAGCCGTTGATGGCGATGGCGCTACCGACTTTGCCGCCGATCTTCAATGCGCGTTTCTCCAGCACCAGATCAATTCCGCCCGGAGAGGACGCATCGAGTTCACCGAAGTTGCCGGCGTGGGGGATTGCCGCGAATGCAGCGGCTGACGGAAGCAGCATTCCATATCCCGCAAGCGCCGCGGCCGAGCCGAGAAACCGACGCCGCGACATGGGTGAAGGGTGAATTGCAGTTGTATTTCTATGGTGTTTCATAACTGTGCCTTTCGTAGTCGCAGCGCGTTGCCGATGACCGATACGGAACTGAACGTCATAGCCGCAGCCGCGATCATGGGGCTTACCATCCTGAACGAATCGGAGGGGGGCCAAAGGTTCCATCCGTGCCTGATTTTTTTTATTTCAGGCCGTGACGGACCACAGGCCCCATCTGTGGAGGACGCCAAATCCCTATCAATCAACCACTTGTTGCCACTCGCCACCGGCAGGTGTGCCAATCACATACCGCCGTGAGAACTCGGCATGCACAGGTCGCAGGCCACGCCTTCCGGCGCGCACTTGGCGCACTTGATCTTGGCTTCGCCGCCCTCGACATACGCGGTCATTCCCGTACCGCAGTCCGGACACTGGTGGCTTCTAATCACGCGGTCGGGTCCGTTTTTCCAAGATCGAGCGCGCAGCTGCACGGCCTCGTCATAGCATTGGCTGCACGCAATCACCTTGCCCTCCGTCGCGGCAACCTTCTTGTGCCCGCCGGACGTGCATCCCACGGACAGCAGTGCAGCCAGAACAAGCGTCAAAACAGTCAAGTGAAGTCGATACATGGTGCGTTCTCCTTGAGCGCGACGGCGTCCTCGATATGGGTCACCATTCAGTCGGCTCAATCATTAAGAACGACGACTGCCATGCCAAAAGTTCCATCATCGGGTGAAATTTCGCCACGGTGCTCGGCGATGTTTGGCTATCGCAAGAAAAGAATCAACCTATGGAACTTTTTCTGGTCGCCAATTCGTTGGAACAGGTGGGGCAGAAGTTTCGCAGGAAGAATTGGCCATGTCAGCATTCGCCGAAGAACTGGATAAAAAACTCGACGATGCCGCCAAGCGGCGCGGTGACTATCGCCGGCAACTTCGCGACAAAATGGTGGCTCAATCAGATGGTAGCCGGAAATTCGCAAATCTGGCTGGGCACATCATGGACACGATCGTGCGGCCCCGTATGGACGACTTGGCCGAGCGGTTCGATCACGCTCGCGTCGCTGAAGACATTGATACGGCCCATCCTTATCACTGCACAAGCAGATTTGGACGCACCGACCGCTATCCCGCTACAGCGCAAATCGAACTGGGCATCGGCCACGACGAGGCAATTGAAAACGTCGCACTGTACTACAGCGTCAGCATCATCCCCGTCTACCTTGACTTCGAGAAGAAGGATGAAATCCGATTCTCGATCGACACCCTCAACGAGTCATGGCTGGTCGCATGGGTTGAAGAGAAACTGCTGCGATTTCTCGACACGTATTTACGTCTGGAACAGGTCGAGCAGTACCAGCGCGACAATCTGGTCATCGACCCGGTCTGCGGCATGACTGTCAATAAAGCTATGTCTGCCGCCTTCGCAGAATATCAGGGTCAGGCGTACTACTTCTGCGTGCAGGGCTGCCGCGACCGCTTTGTGGCGGACCCCGCAGGCTTTCTCAATGACATCAACCCATCTTCGTAAAGGCGAACATGTCAAAGCGCAAATCGACGAACACGAAACCCCGCCGCAAACGTAATGCGGCCCGCAGCGACACCACTTCGGGGCAGCCCGGCGAGAGCATGGTCACATTCGATGCTGGATTTCCCGCGAGTACAACACGTCCCGCCCACGACCAGATCGCACTATGCGCCTACCTGACCTGGATCGCCGAAGGCTGCCCCGAAGGCTGTGCCGATGAACACTGGTATCGCGCTGAACGTGAGCTTCACAGTTAGGACACGACGCAACCATGACCAAGATCCGCCCTCTACTATTGCTGTCACTGGCCTTAATGACCCTAATGTCGCTTGTGGGTTGTTACGCGGTCGGCCATCAATTTCATACGCCGGCCGAGCATGAGCGGATCATGCAACAAATGAATGATCCTGAACCGCCCGGCGGGTACTGACGCCTGTAAGTCACATGCACTCCAACGCCGCGCAGCCCCGTTGCCTTCCCCCTAGCAGCGGGGCTGCGGCTATGATGGCGTTGAGCATGGATGCGAGGCGTGCGTCGGCCGCGCCGAGCCTTTTTTCTTCGAGATGGAACTTTTCATACCCGCGCCGACGTTATGGATAGTGGGGGAATGACAGACAAGCGGCTTGACGCCAGACAACGCGAACAGTTCAAACGCCTGGCATGGCCGCATCGAGCGGTACTTTTGCGCACTGCGCGATATCTGACGCGCCGAGACAATGAGGCCGAAGACCTCGTTCAGGAAACGCTTATCAAGGCCATGAATGCGATCGACACATTTCATGAGGGTACGAACATGAAGGCGTGGCTGACCACCATCCTTCGTCACACCCACATTGACCGTATCCGGGCCGACCAACGCCGCCCGGCAACCGTTTCACTGGACGCTTGCACACCGATGGAGTTGGCGGATGACGGCACTGAAGTCGGCATCCACGATGATCGCTGGGACAAGCCGGATGAGTTGCTCAATCGCTTCGAGGACCAGGCCGTCATTGACGTGCTCAAGACTTTGCCCGAGCACACGAGATGGTCACTGATTCTCGTGGATGTCGAGCAAATGGACCTTGCAGATGCGGCCCGTGTGCTGGAAGTGCCGGTGGGAACGATCAAGTCGCGCGTCCATCGCGGGCGGCGCATGTTGCGGGATCGCCTCTACGAGGTTGCGCAGCGCCGCGGTTGGTTCGACGATGTCAAAGCGACGGAAGGATCGAGCCATGAATCCTGACAGAGACCGAGACCGTTTGGACGAAGCCACGTCGCAACGTTTGCGGCAACTGGCATCTATGCCCGTGGATACGACATGTCTGGACCAGTGGAAGCAGACGCAGTTCGGACCCGACGACGGGCAGGCCGTACACCGCGTCGCATGGTTGCCGTGGCGATCGGCGACGAGCATCGCAGCCGCCCTGGTCATCGCTGTTCTTATCGGCGTCATGAGTCTGTCCGGCACGCGCGCCGTTGCCGCACCATTGGAACTTGGGCAGGTTCACGAACAAGTGATTGACGGCTCCCTCCCCGCACTTGCAGCCACTGATCTTGCCGATGCGAAGCGCCGGATTGAAGCGCTTGTTGACGGTGCGCCACGCCCGGACGGTGACTATCCGGGAAGTGTGCGTTGCTGCTGCGGCGAAGCTCTTGCCGGTGAACGTTTGGCTTTCATCAAAACCCGGTACGGCCAAACACCCGTCACGATCATTCTCATGCGCGGCCATCACGCCTGCGCCGGTAACGAACACGAAATGATCGACGAGCAGGGCCGTCGATTCGTCGTCCATCACGATCGCGCCGGCGTGCAGGCGACCTTGACCCCACGACAAGACCATTGGGTCTGCGTGATGGCCGCACTGCCTACTGACGATTTGCTTAAAGTTGCCGGCCAGATCGTTTTCTGATGTGGGGCCGCCGCCATGTCTCGATCGTCGAAAAAACAACAGGCAATACGCCGCCGAGAACGCCACCGCGGAGATAAAAAGCAGCGGCTCATGCGCTCGGAACGCTTGGCCGCAACGGTCGCCATAGCAGTGGCCCTTATCGCGACCTGCTCTCTGGTCGCCATCCTCAGCAGGGACGGGTCAGCATCCGAAACCGCCTCTTCGGCCTTGCCGCGTCCACAAGCGATGCCGATCCAGCTAACATCCGACGATCGTCATTTTCACATCCAACCGAAAACTCTGGCTGAAGGGCGGGCGAACTTCTTTGTCTATGACACAGACGACCAGTCGCCCGTCAGATTCTTCATTGTCAGACTTCCTGACGAACGCTATGCCGCCGCACTGGACACCTGCAAGGGGTGTTACAAACAAGGGCTTGGCTACGCCGTCAACGACCAGGTACTCGTCTGCCGCAAATGCGGCCACCGCGTCCCGGTGGCTATGGACCAACCGCAGCCAGATGACTGCCACCCCGTGAGACTGGACATCACCGCCGACCATGACATACGTATCCCCGTAGATGACATGATGGCTCTGGCCAGCCAATACACGCCAGTGGGTACATCTTCGGATTAGCGGTTGCACCGAAGCAAGGTCGCAATTTAGTATGACAACGCGGGTTAGGCTTAAGTGAATCAAGCAATTGGTTCGGCAACTCCTTCAGACAACGGTGCATGAAGGAGGCCAAGCATAGACGCTTCACAAATTGGGCGACTGATATGGGATATTGAACGCGAACTTCAACTTTTCGATGACTGCTTTGGACGCAGCGAAGGGCGCGAGCATCTGCGTTGCCACATCGGTGGGCGGATGTCCATGTCGCGTCATCCTCAGCAGGTTGTAGGCCGCGCCCGTGATCAACGCCTCCAGATCCATCCGCTTGTGGCCGAGGAAACGCGTCCGCGGCGGGCAACCGACGTCCTTGCCCCAGCCGATGATCTGTTCAATCCGCTTGTGAATGCGTTGGCTGATCTGATAGCCCTTGGTGCACATGCGACGTCGCACCCGCCGACGCGCCTCGCCGACGACGAGTTCGCCGCTTTGATCCTGCCCTTGTAGACCGCCACGTGCGGTGTAACCTGGTGTTTGCGTTTCGTCGGGTAACGTGCTGTCGTCATATCCAGCATCGAAGCCCATCGTCTTTGACCACAGCTCGTGACGGCGACGTACGTGCTTGAGCATCTCCAGCGCATGCTCACGTTCGGCCGTACCCATGGCGTGGCCAACGCAGAGGGGCTAGCCCATGATCCGTTGGACGAAGTGACCAAGCCATTGCGACAACGCTTTCAGGAAGAGAATCGGCAGCCCACACCACCCCGCGCGATTCATCGCCGCCATGCGGGACTTACACCCGGCGCAAGGGCGGACGAGGCCGAATGTGACGACTTGTATCAGCATCGACAGCCAATCGCCGGGTGGCAGTATACGATGCATGAACGACGCGCCTGCCGACGAGCTGCCCTGTCGCGCATCGCTATGGTCGCGCAGTTTATGATGGTGTGGTTTCATGTAATCGTGACCGTTGCACTGCCGCCGGTGGCGGACGCCTTGTAGCCGGACGGATCGAACCACACGTTCGTCGCGCGCTCGAAGCAGGACGGATTCTGGTTCGGTACAACGTGCGTGCCGTGGCATTCTTCAGTGATGTCAATGACACCGGCAAACGGGCAGTCGCCGCCGACAAGAGCGACGCCGAGTTTCAGGCCGGGATCGAGATCGTAATCCTCGCCCATGAAGAACTCGGCGACAATGGACAGGTCCCACAGACTCGGACTCTGCCAGTGCTGCGGATCAGTGCAAGTCGGATTACGCCAGAACTCGTACTTGTAGTACTGCAACACGGCGCGGTAGGCGTCGTAGTAACACGGCCAGCCACCGTCCTGCGGCAACGTGTAGGTGCCGTTTACGTCGGTGAGAATCGTCGCCCGAAAGCTCCATCCCGACGCATCACGGCACATGACAGCGCACGGCGTGACACCCGCGACGTCAACCTGAATGGTCGACGGAAGCGATCCGTCCGGGCAGAGCGGGCACGGCGGTCCGCCGCAGCATTCACCACAGATCATGAAGCGCCCGTTTTCATCAACGCCAAACGCACCGCCCCCGGAAGTCCGGGGGTCGATGTCGAACTGACCAGCAGTGCCCATCAGGTGCAGGCCTCCACGTCGAGCGTTTCATTCGCGTCGTAGAGCACAAAGTCAGGACCGTCGAAGTAACCCGTGCCAATTTCTCCAGCACCGAGGTTGGATGGAACGGACAGCTTGCCGCGAACCGGGCGTCGTTTCTTCGGCGCGAGGTTCGTACCGAGTAGAGCTCCACCTGTACTCGGTCCTGTCGCGTCAACCGTTCGAACCCGATAGGTGCGGTTGCACTGCTGCGTTTTACTACCGTCGGTGGTCCCGCCGTCGCGCCAGACCTTCACGGGCATCAACCCGGCCGCAGGTGTGGAACCGAAGCGGACGACGGCCCACTTCGTGCCGGTGCCGGCATCTTTCCACAGGATCGTGATGGTCCCGCTGGATGCAGCCTTGAGCGCCGTGGCGTCGCCATCCTGCAACTCGGCGAACATAAGGGTTTCATCATCGACGACGACCTGGACCGGGCAAACGCCACCAACCCAGGCGCGGCCGATCGCGCCGGCACGGACAGGTTCGCTGAGGATCGCGAAGCGTTCGGCATGGGCATCGAGCACAGGCGTCACGCATGCGAAAGCGATCTGACGCTTGAATTCCTCAAGGTGATCCGACGGTAGGAACACCGGCGCGTCAATGCCGAGGATCTCGAAACGCTGGCGGTCCTGGCCGCTGTCGTTGCGGATGATCACAACGTTGCCGGCATTCGGTGATGCATCCCCCGACATGGATCGTGGCGGCGCGGTGGTCTGGCTGGTTCGCTGACGGCGCTGATGGTCGATCGCGGCATCGACGAACGCATTGAACGTCCGCGCGGGGATGCGCAGCGGGTCGCCGGGTTTCACCTTCTGGAGAATTTCGGTCATGTGCCGATTCCCAAGGCGGCGAAGTCGCCGTCGTCGTAAACCTTCTCGACGTAGACGGAGACGGGCTTCTTGACGATGACCATTGCCGTTGTGTCTTCGACGTCGGCATAACGCACCCACAGGTACTCCCAACCCTTCTTGGCAATGCCGGTGATGCTGCCGATGGTGATGCCGGTTTTGTTGGGCGACGCAGCGAACCTGTAAGTGATCTCCCAATCGCCATCCTCGGAAGTGCCACCCCCGGAAGTTGATTCCGTGCCATGCAACGTGCCGGATGCACCGAGGAACAAACACTCGCCTGCTGCCAACCCACGGAACGCAGCGTTATTCACCTTGCCGGTGAGTTGGAAGAGTGTGCCTTTGTATTCCGGTGTCACCTGCTCAACCGTGAGATAATGCGTTTCGCTGAAGTTGTAGATGGGCACGGTGATGTCCACGCCCTGGACTTCGGCATTGCCATTGGTGTTGGACACGCCGATCGCACCATGGAAGTCAGGCGCAGAGGGAATCGATGAATCAGCATACGAACCCACGGTGTCCAGAGATTGGGTGATGTGTTGCGTGCCACCCATTGTGTCAAAGCTGTAGGTGTACTCATTGCTACCCGGCTCAGGCCCCCCGGAAGTTCCGCCCCCGGACGAAGTGGTTTCAGCATAACGCACACTGGCATCCCAATACTCTTCACTGATCGGTTCGATCTGCACGGACTGCATAGGCAAGCCGTCATAGGTTTCAGGAGCATAACTTTCGACAGCAGACTTGATGGCAAGATCATCGTCACTGCCACTGGCAATGTACGTCAGCGTCACTTGAGCGTTGTCACCCGTGGTACTTTGCCGGCTGTCATATTTTTCCTCAACGGTGATGGACATGATGTGGTTCCAATATCCGGGGGTTCCGGGGGCGGGGGTTAGCTGAAGGAGAGTGACGATGAACCACCGCCACTGTTCTGCACTTCGTTGAACAATTTCTTGACATAACGGGCGGTGTCTTCACTGGCGGCTGCGGTACGTTGGGCAATAGATTGGTTCGTCATCAGGCCCTGCAACGCAGCGGAATTGAACGTGCCGCGTGATTGCTGGTTGGGACTCAGCGAACCAATCTGACCACCGAGCTCGGCGAGTTTTTTCTTGAGGGTGTCGATCAGGTTGTCGGGTGTTGCGGGTTGATCACCGGATTGATTACCTTCCGGGGGTTTGTTCTTGGTGGCTTGTTGGAGAAGTTGCTGGTATTCAGCACGCGTCTTTTCCAGATCGTCCAGCGCCGTGGCCATCTGTTTTTCATACTGGGTTTGGCGACTCTTGTTCCCTGCAGCTTGTTCCTGATCAATGAGATTCTGTTGGGTTTGGCGTTCATGATCGATGCGAGCCAAGTCGGAATCATATTGTTGTTTGCTCTGTGCCAGTGCTGCATTCTTTTGATTCTTGATCTGCTGCTTATCCGCGTTGGCATTGGTGCGGGCGATGTTAATCGCCATGTCGACGTTGTAGTCCTTGTCGAACAGGCCGATGAGGTGATGCATCCCTTCCTCAACCTTGAGTTGGGCAGAGCGGAAGGTGGACTGCAATCCTGCTGTCATGGTTGTCCAGGCATCAGACAGGAATGACGTGGTTTGAACCCACAGGATGCGTAGGCCATGCCATGCATCGACGAGGACTTTCGTAACCTTATAGAAGGCTTGGCTTGCGACATTCACGATGGTGTACTTGAAGCTGTACCACAGCGATTCGACTTGGTAGATGCCGCGTTGCCATTCGACTTTGAGTGCCTGCCACAGAACCTTGGCAGCCATGCTTAAATCACCCGAAGCCAACGCGTCACGAATTCCCTGCCAAGCTACAAGGGCACGATCCTTGAGAGCATTGAATCGATCACTTAACCAATTGAGTGTCTTGGATGCAATATCCGTCATGCTCAAAATGGCAATGCCGATGCCTGACGCCGCGACGATGATCAAGCCCATGGGCGAAAGTAATGCGCCCAACACCGTGAGCAATGTGCCGATGACACCGACACTGCCGGTGATGATGCCGGACAAACCGCCGAAGATGAATGCTATTGCCTGAGCTGCGACGCCGGTGCTCATCAGGATCACACCGACCGCAGCGATGCCTGCAATCACCAGCGCGGCTGAGCGCACCAGGGACTGGTTCTTACTGAGCAGATCAATGAGCACACCCGCATATTTCGAGACGATGGCAGCAGCCTTGGCGACGGGTTCACTGAGGGCTTCGCCCATGATGCCCAGCACAATGATGCCAGCCTGTTTGATGCGATTAAATGCGTGCGTCAGTGTCTTGCTGAGTTTGGCATAAGCTTTGTCGGCCAAACCCGCGCGGCTTTGCATGGCATCCAGGTCGGATTCAAAGCCTTTGAGGTTGTTCAAGGCAGGCACGATGCCACGCAGTGCAGCCGAATCAGGGAACAGCTTGGCCAGCACATCAGGCGGGAGCTTGGCGAGTTTTTCCATCACACCATGCAGACCTTCGGTCTTGAGCGTCGTGGTGTTCATCTCAAAACCCAGTTCATGCGTCAACTTGGTGGCTTCGGCGCTGGGCTTGAGGAAACTCCGTAAAATACCGTTGACCGAGTCGATGGCTGTGGTGGTGCGCAGGCCGTTGCGGGTGAGTGTAGCGATCATCGCACCCAGTTCGTCAAGGGGCAGGCCCGCACTTGAAGCTGTGGATGCCACCATACCAATCTGCGGGGCAAGTTCGGCAAATGTCGTTTTGCCACGCTGAACAATACCAAACAACCAGTCGGACACATCGCCAGCTTGCTCCGCAGCTAAGCCATAACTGTTAAGCACTGTGGTGATGGCATCGGCAGCAGTTTGCGTATCAGTGAGTCCCGCCTTGGCAGACTTGGCGGCAACGCCCAATACATCCAATGCCTTGGCTGGAGCAATCGACGCTGACAGGATGTCATACAAACCGCCCGACAGCGCTTCGGTGGATTCACCAAAACTCACCGCCATCTTGCGGATGCCCTTGGTGAAGCTGTCCATGTACTTTTCAGCATCATTATCCGAGAGCATCGTGGCGACGGTGGCCATCTGCTGCTGAAAATCCGCATAGATTTTCAGGCCCGAGAGCAGAGGCACCGCCGCCACGGCAGACACGGCAGTCAGTCGCTTGCCGATCTCGCCCACAGACTTACCGAAGGCTTTGACGCGCTTTTGAGCTT
>PAIY01000067.1 GCA_002704825.1 Phycisphaeraceae bacterium | reverse complement strand
GTCATTCCCGCGCAGGCGGGAATCCAGTGGCATGCAGTCGAAAATTGCAAATTCCACTGGACTCCCGCCTGCGCGGGAGTGACGGAGGGGGGAGATTCATTCTTTGCATCGCTCTAGCCGTCACCCGTTATCGAACGATTAGAAATGAAACACGAAGAACACGAAGATCACGAAGGACACCAAGAAAGGCAAAAGGCATTTTATGATCAAGTAAAGAGCCGCGCACGAAGTAAGTGGTTGTTTTGAATGCACTCGTGTTTAAGGCAACCACTGACTTTGAGTACAGCGCTTACTGTCTTGTCTTCGTGATCTTCGTGGCTTGTTAACAACAAATCGCACAACATGCCATACCATTTGATTCGTACATATTGAGCGACTGATCAGCAGGGCTGGATTAAGCATGTTGGTAAAGGCGTGTCGATGCGGGACGGGACAGAGCAAAGCTCTGCTTAACGACGTTTCATCTCATCGATGCGGCATGTACCTTCGCCAACAGCACATCATCAACCGCGTCCAGTGAAGTAACAAAATGCACGGGTAGATCACCGAAATGTTCAATCGGTTCATCCGGTGCGACAATGCACGGTATCCCTGCACGCACTGCAGCCGTCGCGCCGGTGACACTGTCTTCAAACACCACGCAGTCTTTGGGCGCCATGCCAAGCAACCGCGCTGCTTCGAGAAACACATCCGGCGCCGGTTTACCATGTGTGACTGCTTCGCCACTGATCGCGACATCCAGATGCTCGATAATTCCCAGGGTCCTGGCAGCAGCGTGAATGCCTTCTGCTGGTGATCCGGATGCAATCGCCATCGGCAATTTGCCTGCATACCGCTGCACCAATGCCACCGCGCCAGGCATCGCTTCAATGGGTTGGGTCTGAAACTGCTTGATCAATGCTTCACGAAACACACGCACACATTCGTCAGCGCTCAGAGCAGGTTGCAGTAGTTTGTGCATCGCCTTGCCTGCATCAATCGCATGCATGCCGTTGTAGCAATGATGTACATCCATCTGCGGGTTCAAACCCAGATGCTCAAGCAATGTCTGTTCGGCTGCACGCCAGAAATGACGCGAGCGTATCAGCGTCAGATCCATATCAAACAGCAAAGCCATTGGCCATTTTAAAGGCGAGGAATCAGATATTTCAGGCACAGAAAAACTCCTTGCACCACATTGTAGCGATTCGCTGGATGAGGCTTATTGCGCTCGAAAACTTGCCAAACTCATTTGAACCGCTATCCTCTGCCAAACGATTTTGGCCTTGCATCCAATCGCATTGTCGGGATACTGGTAGTCATCGGATCAATCCATGGCCGGGGCATAGATCAACCCAAGGAGCCTCATGAAAGATATCGAACGCTTCATCAACGGCTTTCGTGTATTTCAGAACGACTATTTCGGGTCGGACTCAACGCATTTTGAATCCTTGAAAAAGAGGCAGAATCCCAGCACCATGTTCATTGGTTGCAGTGATTCGCGCGTCGATCCTGCTATTCTCACCAACTCATCACCCGGCGATTTGTTTATGGTGCGTAACGTGGCCAACCTCGTCCCGCCTTACCAGATGGATGACAAGCTCCATGGCGTGAGTGCCGCGTTGGAGTTTGCGGTCTGCCATCTTGAAATCGAGCACATCATCATTCTCGGTCACTCCAGCTGTGGTGGGATCAAGGCCCTGATGGACGGGACCTGTGGCTGCAAGGGGGGCGGATTTATCTCGCATTGGATGAGTATCGCCCAACCTGCCAAGGACAAGATTCTCGCCGAGTTGCCTGACAAAGATCCCACCCTTCAACGCCGTGCCGCCGAGCAGGCCGCGATTTTATTGTCATTGGAAAACCTGCACACCTTCCCATTCATCACCGATCGCATCAGGCAGGGCAAGTTGTCCCTGCACGGTTGGTATTTTGATATAGAGCAAGGTGAGTTGATGGCCTATCAACCCCATGCCGGTGCGTTTGAATATGTCACGGAAAAAGCCGATCGCTGAAAATAATTTAAAATTGGATGTCGTCGGTAACCTTTGGTGACAAAACCGTAAAACTCGCCTGACATAATGTGCCCATGAATTAGTTGGATGCGATACCATCAACTTGAAAGGGACAGGCGATGAAACGGATGCTTGCTTACACACTCATGTTGGTCATGACGATCACAACCACTGCGTTGGCGGATCAGGACCTTGGGCAACTTCTCGAATCCGGGATTTATCAAGAGCAGACCGTCGGTGATCTGGATGCTGCAATCAAATGCTATCAACAGGTCGTTGAGAAAAACGCCATGAACCGCAAGCTTGGCGCCCAGGCACTTTACCGCCTGATCCAATGCTATCTCAAACAGAATAAACCTGACGAAGCGCGTAAGGCAATGGAGACGCTCAGCGCGGATTATGCTCAGTTCACAGAGATTGTCACACAAGCCCGCAAGCTCTTACCCAACCTGATGCAGGTCGGTGACGTGCCTTGGCCTAACAACGAACGCATGACGCTTGAACTGCGGTCGCAATCCGGCATGGAGTTAGGGGCGATCTACTATTCGGCTAAACAAACAAGTGCATCGAGTCTTGATCATGGGAATTTCGATGGCGGTGGGTTTAATACTTCCGATGATGGTGGATTCGCGGTTCGATCCAATTGGTTAATCCAATCACACTTGGCTGTTCCCGTCAGCAATCTCACACAATACACCGCCGTTCTTGCGAACGATAAAACATTTGCACCGATTCAAGGGATGACTTCCAACAGCATGCTTGGTCGCTTTGTAGCCCAGTACAAAGATCAGAAAGTCGATCTGCAATCTTCAAGTAACACAGGTGACAGCAAACGCACCTTCGATATCCCCAAGCAGGTGTTCGACAACGAACAGGTCATTTACCTGATCCGACGTTTACCCTTGGCCAGGGACTATCAGGCGACTTTTCCCATTTTTCCGGTGACCAATGGACAGTTGGTTGATTGTTACATCAACGTGGTTGCAAAAGAAACCGTCGAAGCAGATGGCAAACAATTCGATTGCTGGAAAGTCGATCTGAAAGTCAAAGCCAATGGCGTGGTCGCGATCAATCACCAGCTTTGGTATTCGGTCGAAAAACCGCATCTGCTGGTCAAGTACGACTCAGGGACGGCGATCATGCTTCTGGATGATGTGAGTACGTTGCCCGAACATGCCATACCTGTTGAGGTTGAGAAAGACATCACCTTGGTCAAGCCTGTTGGTTGGCAATACTACACCAACCCCAATCCCGGGCAGTACAAGACTTCGGTTCAACTGCTCTCTGGTACACAGACATGGGCGGTATTCATGACCACGGAAGCGATGGCACCGCAGATATCGCTCAAGCAAATCGTTGACAGTGATGTCAAAGTGGTCAAAGACTTTTTCAAAGACTATGTCATAGACGAAACGAGTTGGCAGACACGCCGAATTGCAGGTGTTGATGCTTTGTCCTATGCCGCCAACTACAAACAGAAGAATGTGGAGAAAATTGAATACCGAACCTATCTCGTCAAAGACGGGCAGATTATGTGGTTTGTCTTTCGCACGGGAAAAGATCGATTCCAAGCCAATCAAAAAGCCTATGATCAGATCATTGAAAGTCTTGATGTCACAACGCAAGAAAAAAATGCTGTCAGTGACAAGCGCGGTATTCCCTATGTTGCCAACAGTTTCCCCAAGCCATTTGCGGATGATGTCGATCCGGATGCCAGTGCATTGACTGTGACTTTTACGCATCAAATGATGGACCGAAGTTGGTCCTGGACAGGCGGCGGTAAAACCTTTTCCAAGATCTCAGGCGACATTCAATACGACGCGACGCAACACACCTGCACTCTGCCGGTGAAGCTTGAACCGGGCACGGTGTACTGGGTGGGGATCAATAGTCCAAGTCATCAGAACTTTAAATCGCATGATCGCAAACCTGCACAGCGATATGTCCTGCTTTTTGCCACGAAAGACCTCGATGGCAAGGCAACATCAATACCCTTTGAACTCTACGATCAGGCTCACACAATCAACACCGCGCATGACAAAGCCGCAAAAATCGCTGCCGACCACGCTACTGTTATCAGTCAGCAGGCATAGGCGATGTGGCAAAAGCAAAAATATCCCCAGGCGGAATTGCTCTTTCAAAAAGCAGTTGATTTAAACCCTTCCGATGCACAAAGTCTCAACGGCCTGGGTTGGTCGCAATTCAATCAAGGCAAAGTTGATCAGGCGGAAAAAACATTTGAACGCGTTCTGGTTATCGACCCTGCTCATGCTGCAGCACTCAATGGATTGGGTTGGATTTGTCACGGACGTGACCAATGGGAAAAGGCCATCGAACACTGGGAAAAAGCGGTACATTCGACACCTAATGCCACCGCCGCCCTCAACGGTTTGGCAACGGTTTACATGACACATGGTAAATATGATAAAGCTCTCAAAGTCTATGAACGATGGCTTAAAGTCGAGCCGGATAGTCAACAAGTTAAAGCGGGTTTGACCAAAGCACGTGCTGGTTTGAATCATGACAAGGGGAATGATCATTAAGTCTTCTGCCCGATTATCATCACCCCTGCGTCTCTGGCCGGTGTTGCTGATCCTGTTGCTTGCAGCGTTGGTTCCCAGCGCGTGTGTGATCTGGTTCATGAACGCTGCCATCGAAAACCAGCAGCTGGCGATGCGACAGCGATTGACCGATCTGTATCTCAATGAACTGGATCAAGTCAGAAAGCGGATCAACGAACAGCTTGAAGGTCGCGTCAGTGAGTTAACACGTGCTGCCCGATCCAAACCGTCGGAAGCATTTTCTCAGATTGTTTATGCCGAAGTGGCACCATCGGCGATTGTCATGGGTCGTGACAATCAGATTGTGTATCCGACCAACGCAGAGCCTGTGGCGTTGTCAGATGCATTTCTTGAACATCGCCAACACATTGAAGCACTGGAGTTTTCAGGAAAGCTTTCGGATGCTGTCGCAGCGTGTGATGATGCGATCAAGAACACAATGGATGCCAATGAGCAGGCAATGTTGTTGTTGATTCAATCGCGATGTTTGGTAAAGCTAACGCAGTATGAAAAGGCGATGTCGATCCTCACGCAGACATTGACAGAGGATCGATATGCAGAGGCACATGATGCGATGGGAAGGCACATTGTCAGTGATGCAATGCTGCGTGCATGGACATTAAGTCAAACGCATGCACCTGACAAAGCAAACGCAATTCAAAAGCAACTCAGAAATATTGTTTACAGCTACTCAAACACCATGCCTTCATCACAGCGTCGGTTTTTGATGTCTGAATTGGCGATGGATCACCCGGTCATGATCCGATTGTTTGAAGCAGAAAAACTCGCAGAGCAGGTTCGCCAACGTCATCCCGTTCTCAAGTATGTCGGCCAGATGTATTACAGTGATCAAGCTCAATGCTGGTTGTTGTCTGGGGCCAGCGGGCAAGTGATTGGCTTGTTTACCAAGGCACATATCGAGCAATTCATCGCATCATGCTTGCAGGATCAGATCATGCTCAGTCAGGCGCGATGTGTCGCGCATACGGATGATGATCGACTTTCTGATGTGGACGCAAGAATAACCGTGCCGGCGTCGCCACTGATGCCCGGTTGGTCGATCTCTGTTTACGATCAGGATCAGAGCATGACGCCCGATGGCAATCGCATCACTGCGGTGTATCTGTGGTCTGCCATTGCGGTGATTGGGTTTCTTGCGATCTCCACGTTGGCGTTGATGACCTATGTCGCCCGGTCCATCCGACTCACACGGCTGAAGAATAATCTGATTGCCACCGTCACCCATGAACTCAAAACGCCCCTGGCATCAATGCGTTTACTCGTGGACACCCTTCGTGATGATCGCATGACGGACCCTGCACAAGCCAGGGAATATCTGGATCTCATCGCATCGGAAAACCAGCGACTTACGCGGTTGATTGATAACTTTCTGGCATTCTCACGGATGGAGCGCAACAAGAATGCGTTTGTGTTTGAGCCGACGGATGTGACGGATGTGATTCAGGATGCCGTTGCCTGTGTGAAGGATCGGTTTAAGGCGCCGGACTGTGAACTGTCGGTGGAGATGGATGCATCATTACACGAACACCGCATTGAAGCGGATCGCGATGCATTGGTGACGGTGTTGTTAAATTTGCTGGATAACGCCTGGAAATACACCGACACCCCCAAGCAGATCAGCGTTCGCGGGTTGGCGGTGAATGCCTCGGTGTTCATCGAAGTGACGGACAACGGCAAGGGACTGACCAAGCGAGAACAGGCCCGTGTGTTTGACCGGTTTTACCAGGTCGATCAATCGCTCTCCCGCCAGGTCGGTGGGTGCGGGCTTGGTTTGAGTATCGTCAAGTTTATTGTCGATGCCCATGACGGAAACGTTTCCGTCAAAAGCACACTTGGGCAAGGCAGTACGTTCACCTTGCAATTCCCAACCGATGGCGGACACTTAAGTCCCAACAGTGATGAACTCAAGGATCAGGGGAACGAGCATGTCTGAGGAAACCATTCTGATCATTGAAGATGACCCGACCATGCTGCGCGGTCTGAAAGATAATTTTACGTTTGAAGGCTATCGCGTCATCACAGCGGACGATGGTGAAAAGGGACTCAATGCAGCAATGCGTGACAAGCCGGACTTGATCTTGCTTGACATCATGCTCCCCAGGATCAACGGCTATGAAATCTGTCGCCTGCTGCGTCAAAGCAAACTTGAATGCCCCATTATCATGCTCACCGCCAAGGGGCAGGAACAGGATATTATCCTGGGGTTGAATCTTGGAGCGGATGACTATGTGACCAAGCCGTTTAGCATCCGCCAACTGCTGGCGCGTGTGAACGCGATGCTCCGTCGGCAACGTCAGGCCAGTAGTGTGTCGTTTATCTTTGGCCCATTTGAGTTGGATTTAACCAGCCGACGTTTACTACGTGGTGAAGAGCAAATCCCGCTGACCCCCAAGGAGTTTGGCTTGTTGGCATTGTTTACCCAACGTGCGGATCGAGCACTAAGTCGTGATGAAATCATCCGCAAGGTATGGGGACATGATGTTTATGTCACATCGCGGAGTGTGGATCGTTGTGTCAACACACTGCGCAACAAGATTGAAGACGACCCGACAAAACCACGTTACATCCAGACGATCCGCCCGGTGGGGTATCGCTTTGAGATGGATGGTTGAGTGTCAATCAGTCTGCAAAGTAATTCGCAGCTTCAGCCAGTTCTTCTCCAATGGCTTGGGCATTGTGTTCGATCAACGACTTCCACAGCCAACGGCTCTGGGGCATGTCGGTGAAGATAGGGTAATTGAAACACGCTTCAAAGAGCACCTTTGGATCACGGGTTGCAATGGCATCACCGAGCAAGGTCTGATGTGTTGCCAAGCCGCTGATTAATCCCTGAAAAACAGGGGGAATCTGATATTGGCCTGCGGGTTTGATGCCATGGCGGCTGATGTGTTGGGTGTATTCAAGGACGGTGCGATCGGTAAAGCCATCCACCGCGCCGTGGTTGAGATAGCTGGTGGCAATGCGCTTGGGGTGATCGCTGCCGATGGCGGTGATGATCAGCGACATGACATTGTCATCATCACGCAGGCGATAGAGTCTTTCGGGGTTCGGCGTGTCCCAATCGGTTTGGGTGAGTTCAGTCTGACTGTCGGCTTCAAACTTGTTATCTGCCTGGCGTCGCAAGGTTTTGTTTTTCTCCAGTGAAGCATGATCAACGGTGAGTTGTGAAAGCTCGGGCTTTTGCATGATGGGGTGGAAATGCTCCGCCAACTCCACGTGCGCCAAGCCATCGGGTTCACTGGAAAAGACCAGATGCCCAAAGCGTTGATAGATGTTTTTCAGTCGCGTGACATTGCGTGTGATGTTGTTGCGGGCTGATTCGTTCCACCGACTTGAAAGTGCTGGCATGGACCAGTTGTCATCGATTTTGCGTTTGAGCACATCGTAGAGTGGTTCATTGCCAACCTTGGAGGATTCGAGAATAAAGCTCAAGTGATTCACGCCTGCTGAGTCGATGGTGTAGTCGTTGGAAGCAGCATCTTCCCCCAGCAGTCGGGTGATATCCCATTGGTGATTGGTGTAGCCTGCACAGACACCCAGGCAGCGAATGTCAGTGTGATTGTTGACCGCAGCACTGAGGACCGCAACAGGATTGGCAAAGTCCAGCAGCCAGGCGTCGGGGCAGTGTTCCTGCATCTGTTTGGCGATGTTCATGAGAATCGGCCCGCCTCGCAGGGCAAGCATCGCACCACTTGCTGAGAGTTGGTCGGAGCCCACAAAGCCATGCGCGCGGCAGATCGTCATGTCACGTTGGAAAGGCACGGGACCGCCTGCCATGATCACCACGCAGACCACATCCGCGCCGGGAAGTAGTTTGGCCAGATCCGTATCCCACTGCACTGTACAGTTAGCCTTGGCAAACTCGGGCGTCTTCTGGATCATCGTTGCCATCACCTGCGCGCGATGCGCATCAAGATCACAAATCCGAATACTGCTGGGGTGCTCGAAGGCTTGATCATTGAGAATGGAGCGGGCGACCCCCAGGTAGCGATGGGCACCACCGCCGACAAAGACAACATGCATGATTGGATTCCTGATGAAAGTTGTGTGGCAGTCAATCCTATGCCAGTGATACGGGGAAAGAAACAAGCAATGACAGACAATTCAAATCGCAGCTGTGGATTGGCGGAGTACCAGTTGGGTGGGGATGAGTTCATGAACGTACGGTGCATCGGGTTCGCTCAGACGTTTGAGAACCATGTCCGCCGCTTTGACGCCGATCTGATAGCCGTTCTGACTGATGGTGGTTAAAGGTGGATCAACCGAGGGCGTGAAGTTGAGGTTTGCATAACCAATGACACTTAGCTGCTGCGGGATTTTGATTTTCAATTGACGCGCTACCTTGTAAACGTTCATGGCAAGGAAGTCCGTTGCTGCAAAGATCGCGGTGGGGCGGTCGGGTTCTTGCAACAGTAGGGTGAGTTGCTCGAGCAACAACGCTTCACGATCATCACGCGAGAACATAAGTTTTAACACGCGATCCGGGTGCAAGGCAAGGTGATGCTCATTGAGCGCATCCCGAAAGCCCTGTAGACGCACATCCGCACTGGAATGCCCATCACCGAAATACAGAAACGCAAACTGTCGATGCCCCAGGTCCAGTAAGTGTTCCGCAGCCAGGCGCGCCCCCATCATGTCATCACTGGCAACCGAGTCATAAGGCAAACCCGCACGCACCATGTCCAGCGTCACCACCGGCAAGCCCGACTTGCTGACATCCGCAAAGTCCTTGGGGGTGAAGCCTTCGTAGATCAGGTTCATGATCATTGCATCGACTTTGTGATCCAGCAGACGTCGAATCGCCTTGCACGCATCAATGCCAAACTCACCTGAGTGCTGAAGGATCATCGGCAGGTAATCGTCTTCCATAAACCGATCCTGCAGGCCCAAGGCGATCTGGGCGAAGTGGCTGATTTCAAGTGATGGCAACACCACGCCAACACTGCGTGTCTTGCCCCCGAATGCCACGCGCCCCACCGCGCTGGGACGAAAGCCCATGCGGTCCGCTAATTTCAGCAACCGCTCACGTGTCTGGGGTGCCACCGTATCCGGTTTGGAGAACACCCGACTCACCGTGGCGGTGGAGACTCCTGCCATTTTGGAAAATTCACGTAACGAAGGCATAACATGTCATTGTATCACGTTACATTCGATCTTCAACGAGCTACGGTTGATAATTTTAGAATGTCAAAAATCTCGTCAAATCGTGTTTGCCTTGAATCACCGGCGCGCCTATGATTTTATGTAACATGTTACATATTTAGCGTCATGTGACATACGAATTCACATTCAAGCAACTCACTCTCGGATGACAAACCAAGTCACAAGGAGTAATCAATGCCTGGTCAGTCGCATCGCACAAAAGCGTTCACCCTCATTGAGTTGTTGGTGGTGATCAGCATTATCAGTCTGCTCATTGCCATCCTGCTCCCCGCCTTGGGCGCAGCCCGCAAATCGGCGAGGCGGATCAAGTGCATCGCTCAGATGAAGCAGCAGGGAATGGCTTTGGTGCTCTACGCTGCGGACTTCAATGACTTCCCGCCACTGAGTGATAGCAACTCTCAGCGCGTTGGTCAGGTTCAGACGATGAAGTACATCCACAATCTGGATTACGGCGATGTCCCCTCACGTGTGCCTTATCGCCAACCCTTCAGCAGTGTGTTGGCCTGCCCTTCCAGTGGGGCTGAGTCGGGGTTGTCGAACATGGCGATTTACAACAACTACACATTCAACCGCCGCGTGATCCGTTATTACAATTCATCGAGCCAGACATGGAATGATTCCTCGGGCTATGGGGGGCGTTATGAACTCCCTTGGCGATTGTCCAACTTTCAATATCCGTCTGGTGACATTTATGCCTTCTGCAGTTGGCGGGCAACCAACCCGGATTCTTCATTGACGACTGAAGGTTTTAACGATTGGACGAGTACGCACCCGTTTCATCAATCCAATCGCATGAACAATGCAGCTCAAGGTGTGTATCGCGAACACATGCAAGGCACCAACCTCGTCCATGTTGACGGACACGTCGAATCCTTCCAATACAGTCAGCTTGAAGAACTCGTCGCAGCCAAGCGGTATTGGCGTGAGAAATGATGGCTTCGCGTAAACCATCAGAAGGTGTCCTGAATAACAACATTCTCCCGATCAATGCCACCAATTCCGGTGGCGTTATCATGATCGGTTCCTGATTCGGAGCGAATCCTTGAAAACGCAATTGATCTTGATTTTTGCCTTGTTTTTCAGTGTTTTAAGCTCATCGTCTGTAACACATGCTGCAACGGATATCAAAGCCTTTGATCTCTGGCGGCATGCGTCAACCTACGATCAATCACAACAGCCGGATCGTGATCGCAAGAATGATGCAGCTAAAAATGCCGGTGATCCAGGACTGGTGCGGGGCAACAGTGATTGGCTCAGTTACGACTTTGAACTGCAGCAGTCCGGCTGGTATGAACTCTACGTTCTGGGCACCCCATTGGGTTGGCTGCGTGATATCGAACTCGATGGGAAGCGCATTTTCAAAGGCGTCCTCAGAGATGATGCATTCTTGACGGACAAAAACTCACCCGCCAAAGTCCGCAGTCTTTACATCGAAAAAGGCAATCACTCCCTGAAGTACACCATGGCAGCCTTCCCCGGACTTTACCTGCATGGCTGGGGGCTGATCAAAGCCAACTCCCCTGCGCGGTCCATTCATGGGCAGCTCCAATCCAACAGCATCGGTCGCGTCTCTGATATGCGACAGGTTCAACTGACCTTCGCATCCCAACCGGTCGAGCAAACCTTAACCATCACCTCAACCGAAGATATCGCCAAGCAGACTTTCACGCTGGGGCAATTCAAGCTCAAAGCCAATACGACATCGCAAGCCATCGCTTTCAAACTCCCGCAGCAGGGCTGTTACCAACTTGTTGCCAAGCTTGATGATCAGGTTTTACAGTCAAGTGATCTGGCGCTACCTCTGCTTGGCGCCATCGACACAACGCCGGTAACCGCACATCAGCCTGAAGTGAAAAAGACACTGCTTTGGGACATTGATTGCGTGAAGCAGACCCGTAACGGCAAGCCGGTGAAGCTTGACGAAACTTTCTGGGAAGCCAACGGGCCGACGCGCATTCACCGTTCGCCTGCTGGAACCTATCGCGAATCGGATGCACTGAGTAGCGATAATCCCATCGTTTCAGGACATGGCGAACGCTCGCTCAATGCTTTTTCCTATGCGATTGACGTGCCGGAAATTCAGGTGCCTTACCTGTTGGAAGTGGATTATCCCGATGACACGCGACGGACGACCAACGTGGTGATCCTGGAAAAAGCGATCATTCACCCGCGACATGGTTACCCGATGGCACAGTTGGGTAGTGGCTATGAAACCGGTGATGCGTTTGAACTCACCAACGAGATGAAGACGCACCGTGTGTACTTCTGGCCGACCGTGCCGGAGATTCGTGCAGCGTTGGTGAGTATCTACGATGGTCAACGTGCAGCAGCGGCGCGCATTCGCGTTTACAAACTCGATGAAGGTTTACCTGATTCCGTCAAACCGTATGTCGGCCCCAAACCCGGCGGCCGAGTCTTTGCCAGTTACTACGAAGAGTGGCGTCGATGGAATACCCATCAGCGGAGCGCCTATCTGGCAGGACTCAACGAGATGAGTCAGGACATCATCGGCATTGATCGTTGGCTTCGCCAAAGTCGCGCAGTCGGGATGAATGCCATCAGTCCGACGGAGGTCGTCTACCGTAGCTGCACCTATGACTCGGATGCGCTCTATGGCTATGGGACGCAGCCCTATGACATCCCGCGATTGGCGGTGCTCCTGGCTGAAAAATACCAGATGCGTTACAGCCCTGAACTGCACGTCACCCCACGACCAACCTTGGATAACCTTGTCAAAGCACAGGCAGACAAACCTGAAGACACACTGCTTTACTCGCAGACCGGAGCGGTCGGCATCAAGAACAATTACGGTCCCGGGTTTAACCCCTTGCATCCGGCGGTGCAGGATCGGTACCTGATGATCCTTGATGAACTGGTCAGTAAACTCGGGGATTCGCCTGCGTATGATGGTGTGAATATCCGCCTGATGACCTGGGCAGGCAACTCATGGTTTTGGCTGTGCTCACTGAACTGGGGCTATGGTGATTGGACCATCAACCAGTTTGAAAAAGACACGGGTATTCATGTCCCAACCCCATCCGGTGATCTATCGCTGCAGCGTTTCTCCGAACGTTACACGTTTCTGACTTCAAGGAGTATGGTCGATCGCTGGATCGCCTGGCGGAACGGTCGCATGCTGGCGTACATCCGCAAGATGCGCGATGTGGTGACCGCTGCCAATCCTGATGCGCGGTTGATCTTCACCGGTTCCTATGAACTGGATTCTATTTTCGAACACGATCCCGATGCCACACCACAACAACTACTCACCGAAGCCGGTTTTGATCTGGAAGCCTTGAGTCAAGAGCAGGGGATTGGATTCGTTAATGCCAACGCCTACGGTCGCGCCAAGACAGTAAGCCCGGTCGAAGATCAGGCGATGTTCGACAAACTCATCTTCAATGACAAGCGTTTGATTGCTGGGGGCAACGGCCAGATTCAGAAGGTGACCAATACTTATTTTGAAGTCCACGAACGCGTGCCGGTGGATAAGCTGGGTTTGCCCGGATACACGCCCAAGGGTTACTGCGGCGCTGCCGAAGCAGCAGGTCGCATGGGGTTACGCAAGTTGGCGATTCCCTTGGCAGAGCAGGACACGTTGCGATTTGTCCAGGGGGGACTGGGTTATATCTGGGGGCAGCCTGATGTCTATGTTCCCTGGCTCAATGCATTCACCGCGCTGCCTGCTGTTGCTTTTGATGAAGTCGCAATCCCCGGTGATGCCATCGTGGTGCGCCAGAAAACACTGGAAAACAAGGGGTATGGCTATGTGGTCAACCGTGAACCGTTTGCCGTTGATGTGACTCTGAGCATCAATGCCAACGCGATTGAACGACTGGGGACCGGCGAAAAATGTCCCGTCACCAATGGCAAACTCACCTTGCATCTGCAGCCTTTTGAGTTGATCAGTTTCAAGTCGCAAGCTCCTGCCACGATCAGCAAAGTCTCCGTGGTGATTCCGCAGGATCGTATTGATCTACTGAAAATTCGATTGGCACAATGTCAGCAGTGGCAGATGCAAATGCATGACGGTGTCTTGGCTGACGCACTGAACGACAAGCAAAAGTCCGACTACGCCAAGATTCTTGCAAAGAGTTGGCAGGCCTTTTCGGATCAGCAGTACTGGCGCGCCCGTCACCTGCTGGGTAGTCAACCCATGCTGGCGATTTACCAGACGATCGGCCGATTCCCGCAGGACCAACTCGGGCGCGACTTCCCATTGCAGTTAACTGTGAGTCCCACCGGAAAGTATGAACCAGCCAACCCTGCGTTGATCAACGCTGCCCAACTTCTCAAGCATGCCAAAGCTGCGTCAACACCGCAGTGTGTCGATTCAGCAAGCATCAATCCGGATTGGGGGGGTGATCAAGTTTTGCTGGTGGACAATCAGGTTCAGCTTGGTTTTTCCCTGCCGTTTTCGGGCAAGTATCGCATCGCCCTGGGGCATGTCCGTGATCAGCGCGGCGCCATGATGGCATCACTCAACGGTAAGAGCTTGCCTGTTCTTGCCAACACCAAACAGCCCAATGTCCCCGAGCAAACTGCCTTTGGGATGCATGCACTCAAAGCAGGTGACTCACAGTTGTCATTGCAGGGCACCGGTCAGATCGGCATTTATGCGCTGAATGTCGAGCCGGTCTATCACGCGGTTTCAAGTGAGCATTGGCAAGTACTCGGCCCATTTCCCTCTGCGTGGTATAGCTCCTGGCAACAGAATGCTCAGCAAGCCATCCACGATGCCATGCAGCGCATTGACCCGCCGATGAATCCATTGGACTTGAATGCCAGGTACGACAACGCGTTTGGTCAATCCATCGGTTGGACCACCGGTGAGCATTGCTACAGCAAGTTCTCCCAATGGGGTGTCAAATTCCTCACGCGCATCGGCATCACTGAAGGCTACATCAGCTTTGCCCTCACGCACATCGTCAGCCCTGAAGACCGCAAAGCTCAACTGCTTATCGGTAGTGACTGGTGGTCCAACGCGTATCTCAACGGTGCGTTGATTCACAGTGATCGCAAGCCGGAGAACGTTGCCAAGGACGGTGCGATGTTTAATGGTTGGAAGCCGACGACGGCGACCATTGAACTCAAGAAGGGGGTCAACACACTGCTGGTCAAGCATCATGGTGGCAGTGCCGCGACGTGGTTCACCACGTTTATCACCAACCCCGGTGACCTGCAGATCACCGCCGAAAAGCCAGTTGATTAAAGCGATATGCGTCATCAATCATGACTGGTCAACACAATGCGTCATTCCCGGGAAGGCGGGAATCCAGTGGCATGAAGTAGACGCTTGCATCTCTCACGGGTCTCCCGTCTGCGCGGGAGTGACGGAAGATTGTACTGATTGTTGCATGATATTTTCAAGTAAAATCAAACCGGGCGATTCATATGAAACACAAACGATTCAATGTTAAAACGCTGCTTCTGTTCATTGCATTGTGCTTGGCAATGATCGGTGTGCCTGAGTCGGTTAAGGCGGAGCAGACGATCATTGACGTTCCGTTATTCAGCTTTGTTGACAGTGATTTTAAACCCGAGCAGCTTGCCCAGGCAAAGAAAGCAGGGCGGGTCTTTCGGGCAACCCATGTGACCTACAACGTCACCGCGCCCAAGGCAGGGATGTACGGTCTCTATGTCGCGGGTGCCCGTTGGGAGTCGCATTTTCTGGTCAATGGCAAAGAAGTCGCTTTCTGCAGAATCACGGATAACGATCTGGATACCGTCAAGGTCAAGCAGTACACACTCAACCAAATCACCAACGTCTGGCTGAAGCAGGGCAGTAACACACTGACCATTCAACGCCGGACTTTCCCGAGTTTGCCTTACCTTGCAGCGATTCAGTTCATTGCCAAAGACTCGCCGGTGACGCGTGTTGCAACTGACCTGCCCAACTACCGTGGGTATTACCGCAAAGGTGAGTCGGTCGCTTGGTCTGTTCGTGCTCAGCCATCAGCATCTCATGATTATGTCATCGATGTGAGTCTGCATTTTCCTGATGGCAACAAGCAGACATTGCAGCAAATCAAAGTCCCCACAGGCGAAAGGTTGATTGAAAAAACACTGCAATTACCGCTTGATTTTGAAGGTCAGGCCGTTTTGCGTGCGACCGTTGATGGGCAAAATGTCATGCGTCCTGCCAGTGTGTTTGCGATGGATGTTTCCCGGCAGGTGACCTTGCCACAGCAAGTTGCTGCGCCCAAACTCGTCGCTGAGATTGATTGCGTGACGCAGGAGCCAACCTACTTCGGCAACGGCAAGACGCGCGTGACCACGCATGCCAACATGACCTATCGGGAGTCGGCGGATCAAGGCAATTACACGCATGGTTGGAAGCAATCGAGTTGGTTTGCCTACACGCTGGATGATCTTGCAGTCGGCAAAGCGTATCGCGTTCAGGTCGATTATCCCGATGACAAAGTGCGCACGTTTACGGTGAGTCTGGTGGATCAACCCAGGTATGGGCATGACGATCATCTCATCCCGTATCCCCTGGACAGTGGCGTTGCCAGTGGCGGGGAGTTCGTCAATACCAACACAATGCAGACTTTGAACATCGACTTTGTCGCAAGGCGTACCGATGCTCGCGTGCTGTTTTTCAATTGGCATGGACCCCTGCGTGCTGCGGCTGCCAAGATCCGTTTGTATCAGACCGACGATCAGTATCCGGCGCTGGAACTTGCCCATAAATCTCAGCGACATCAAGCCATCTTCTTTGAAGAGTATGACCGTTGGTATGGTTACTTTGGTGCATTGGATGATTCGCAAAGTGAATTGCTCAAAGCCGCGGATCGCTATGCACGCTGGTGTCAGTCAGCAGGGATCGACACGTTCTGGGATACCGTTGCGATTTATGGCACAACCTGCTGGCCGTCCAAAGTCATTGACAATGCCAGGGTGCGTGGCTTTTTGCGTGATGATCATTACCCGACCGGCATTGTCTGGCCGTTGTTACTCACCGCCGAACGCTATGGCATGCGCTACTTCGCAGAACTGCATCCGACGCAGAACATGGTCACACTGCCTGATGAGAAGCAGTCGCCCGATCTCTACTGCGCAGATAGTCGTGGCAAAACATGTCTCAATCCACTGCATCCAACAGTTCAACAATGGGGCATTGATCTGGTCACCGAATTAGCCTGGCATGCAGCAGATAGTCCTGCGTTTAAAGGCATTTCCATCCGCTGGATGACGTGGGCGAATTGCGGTTGGGCGAGCTTTAATTCACCTGATGCGGGTGTGGATGACTGGTCGCTGAACGCGTTTGGTCAGCAGATGCAGGTTGACATTTCAGCCATTCTCAAGAAGACACATCACCACCGTTGGGCATGGATCAATGCCAATCACCGTCAAGCCTTTGATGCGTGGAAGAATCAACAGTTGGTTGCTTACTATCAGAAACTCGTTACGGCGCTGCGTCAGGTTCGGCCGGATTTGAAATTGGTGATCCATCGTTTCGGTGATTCAACGGACTTTGGCATCACTGACAGCAGCAAGTTTGCCGCGATTGACGGTGTTGAACTGACCTATGCCGGGCAGGGCTATCCTGCAATGCGTCGCATTCATGATCCGAAGATGTTGCCAGGCGCAGGTTCCGAAGACCACATCACGGATGTTGATCACAATGGGGAGATCGTTGCGTTTTCCAACATGTACATGGAAGTGGATTTCATGTTGGATCAACTGCAGCTTGGAAGCAAAGACGGACAGCGGATGCGCATCTGTGGCGTGATCAATCCGCCGGGGCGTCAGATGCTTAAGCGTTATGCGTTGCTATTGCAGAAGCATCCGTTGCCCAAACTCATCAGTGATGGGCAGCTTGGCTATGTGCAGGCGAACCTGGCATTGCGTCGTGAGTTTGCCCGTTCGTTCTTGCCACTGCCTGAGATTGGGTATGAGCAACTTGATGGCAGTGATGATCCGGTTGCACTTTGGCAGGCTGAGTATGATGGCCAATGGTATATGTATATGGTCAATGTCAGTCCTGCGACGGTTGATGTGACGCTGCAGTCCAACGTACAGCAAATGACATCGCTGGCAAGCGGGCAGTCTGTGCCGATCCAATCCAAGATGAAACTTTCCGCCTACGCGATACGTTCATTTCGTTTGGCATCACCGATCACAGGTTTGAGAACACAGTTGCCCAGTGAACTCCGCAAGCAGATGCATGAGCAGTTGGCGTCCGCCAAGTCGATTGTGCAGTTGCCGCAGTTGGATGAGCCGAAGATTCTGGATATCAGCCCCGAAGATTATCAACTTGCCTGTCAGCAGGTTGATGTTGCTCAAAACCACTTGAAACAAGGCCGTTATCTGGCATTTGAGAAAGCGATCCGTCAAGGTTATCGCAAGGAAAAACACACCGAACGCTTAACGGGATTGGCAAGATTGTGTGTCGCCCGTGATCAATTCCCGGTTGGTGTTTATACCGTTGATACGAATCGCAAGCAGTCACCAGCGGATCAATCGGTTGTGAAAGATGCTCGCGAGATGTCGGTGAAATTGATTCGACGGGTGGGGAATCTCAAAGAGGTGATAACCAATGTGCTGGACCGTGCGACTGATGAGCAGGGGCGTGTGTATCTCTTGCTTGAAGCGGGTCGGATCGTGATGCAGCAGGCCGATGGGCAATATGTGAAGACGCTGTATGCTCAATTGCCTGCGGATCAGCGTCGATCGTTGACGATCCAAAATGGTTGGATCATGCTCAGTGGACTACCGAGCAAGCAGAGCATTGCGGATGCCGGGCCTGAGATGTTGCCTTATGCACAGGGGGCGTTGCATGCTTTGCCTGAAGGTGGCGTTGGTTTTTTGTTTGATCCGGATGGCAATGGTGCCAAGCCTGCAGGTGTGTATCAATTGGATATTGAACATTCGGATCCACGTCTGGTGCGCAAGATTCCGGGGTACAAGGATGCATGCGATTTTGCACAGGTGGGATCGGATCTGGTTGTTGCAGGACGGTACCAGGATCGTCAAGGACAGTTGGCGGTGATGAAGGTTCCGATGCGTGACACGTCTGCCAAACCGCAATGGTTCTCCGGCATGTTGGGTAAGCGTGATGGTGTGACAGTCTACAGTCTTGCTGCTGCCCACGAACCGGGCAAGCTCGTTGTGCGAGCGGTCAGTACGTGGGCGCGTTTCAAGTTGGTCAAGCTTGATGTTGCAAGCAATACAACTGAGCCGTTTTTTGATGTTCAGGACCACTATGGCATGCATGGTCATCAGAACATTTTCAATCTCTACAAACAGTTCCCGCCATGGTCGCTGGGGTACTCGGTGCTGCGATGTCACAACGGTGGTTATGCCGTCCTCATTGCGCCGCTGTGTACGCTTTACCGTTTGGATGACCAAGGCAAGGTGCTCTGGGCAGCAGGTGTCAAAGCCGAGGGGACCGGCGAGAAACTCAAATGGGAATGGCCGTCGGATATCGCCATGGATGGGCAGGGGCGCTTGTGGGTCATTGATCGTGACACATCCCGGGTGGATGTACTCAACGAGTATGGCAAACGGTTGGGGCGCTTCGGTCAACCCGGTCGCCTGGATGACACCGCGGTCGACGCCTTTTGGAAGCCGGTGGGGATTGAAGTGCTCAGTGACAAGCTGGGGGTCAAAGCGGTGTTCATTGCTGATGCCGGTAACGGTCGCGTGGTGATTTTGGACGTTGATTAACACGTGGTTGGATGCCACCACAGTTCAAGCGATCCGTTGGCATACACATGCCTGCGATCTAGCCATGCCGATTCATTTCAATCAAGCTCACGCTCGCTTGGAGCAGGACGCAAAGTCGCCCAGGGCGAGATGCTTAGGATGTCATGCACTCATCTCAAACGAAAGGTGATTGGTTGCCGGGGGCATCATCCCAACAGCATCATGGCTGGTAACATCTTTTTTAATCGACAGTTAAATCCCGCGACAAAAAAACTCAACCCCCATAGCTTGACTTGGCCAAACTCAGTGATAAGGTTAACAATAAGAATGTTAACCTTAACTATGTGACTGTTAAGCTTAACATTGCCTGTTTTGGAAATGGACAAATCGCATGACCACCGTCAAGGCACCCAAGCAGAATACCGTCACGCTCCAGGCGATCGCTGATGAAATCGGCGTCTCGGCGATGACGGTGTCGCGCGTACTTAACGGTGATTACAAGGTGCATACCAAGCTCGCTTTACGGCGTGCTGATGAAATCCGTAAGGTTGCCAAGGATATGGGCTATGTCCCCAATGCGGCTGCTCGGATGATGCGTTCACGCCAGACCCGGCAGATTGGACTGCTGTTGCGCAACGAGGAAGGGCATCGCTATCACAATCTGGCGGCCTTCATTCTCATGCTCGGGATCAACGCCCGGTTGGAGAAAGAAGGTTATCTGCTCAACATCGTCCGGCTTGGCGATGTGCGACAGGATCAAAACCGTCGCTCGCGCGTGTTTGATGAGCGACTGCTTGACGGCCTGATCGTCTTTGGCAATTTCTCCCAGGAAGTCCACGACTGGATCGATCAAGTCATGCCTCATTGTGTCTGGGCGGACACCAATCGGTTTGATGAACATCTCTGTCTGCAACGCAATGAAGAACAGGTCGGCGAGCTGGTAGCAAAGCATCTTTTGAATCTCGGTTATCGTCGCGTGTTCTGGACGGGGCGCCCAAGCTATCACGAATTTGGCGATCACTATTCGCTGACCAAGCGTCACCGAAGTCTCAAGCAGACACTTGCTTCACAAGGCGTGGCCCTGCAATACATCGATGCGCCCAAACGGGCAGACAATCGACTGTACTTTCCTGATATGGTTGACATTCTCAAACCCGATTGTGCTTTAGTTGCCTACAACACACTGGGCGCACACGCGATCACCTCTACTGCCAACGCTATGGGCAAAGTGGTGGGCCATGATTTCGGTTTGGTTTGCTGCGATGACACATCAGAAATTTTCGAAGCCTGGCCCGGACTCAGTCGCGTGAGTTACGACCGGTTTGAGATGGGATACAAGGCTGCCCAGATGATGCTTGATCATCTCAAACATCCATCGCATCAACCCGAATCCTGTCTGATTGATAGTCAATGGCTTGCAGGCAACACGGCCTGGGGGCCGCTTGAGAAACGAATGGGACTTTGATTCACACGCTTGCCACTTTCAAAAGGAATATCATCATGCGCCGCAGAGCATTTACCCTCATTGAATTGTTGGTTGTCATCTCCATCATCGCGTTGTTGATTTCCATCCTGCTCCCTGCATTGGGCAAAGCCCGTGAAGCAGCGCGCGGGACACAGTGCATGGCAATGGAACGCGGCTACGGTGTTGCCATGGCAGCCTATCTTGCAGACAACAAATCGTGGTGGGTTGCTGGATGTGAATGGCCTAATCAACCCAACTACACACCCAATGCGCCCGGCCCGTCGACGAGTTGGGATCAGGGTTGGGGATGGCCTGAAGCGATTTACAATTATCTCAAGCATCCCGGTGCATATGATTACAACGCAGTTGATGCCAAGGGCGAAAATCTCTACACCTGCCCCACGGATCCCAAGGAACCATGGCAGAAAGAATATCCATTGTCCTACACCATGAACGCTCAACGCAATAATACCAACGGGCGCTGGGATGGGATGACCTACAAGTGTACCGGCGAGACCAAACTACCATCCGGTGAAGTACCTTCTAACGCAGTGCATGTGCGTGATAATTGGGTCCCTGCACCGTCGGAGGTTTATGTGGTCGTGGACAGTTGTTCGCCGCAGTATCGCAACTCTTGGCGGTATGGTGCAGCAGCAGAATTACGATCACCCGAATATGCCTACGGCAGTGGCAACTACTACTTCCGACTCATTGAAGGTGAAATGAAAAATCACAATGGTGGCTTCAACTGGCTCATGGCTGACGGACATGTCGCAAACATGACTGTCGCCCAGAGTATCGGCACCAGTAACAACTACGGTAAAGCCCTGGGCATCTGGACCAAAACCCGTGGAGATTGATCTACCGCTACCGTCAATCAACCAACGCATCACAGTAACCTGACTAACTTCCCGCAGGAAAACATTAACAATAGCATTGCCAACGACCAAGCTCCATGGACATGAACTTGAAAATTTCCGTCACTCCCGCGCAGGCGGGAGTCCAGTGGAACTTGCAAGTGTCAACAGAATGCCACTGGATTCCCGACTCTCCGGGCGCGGGATGACAGTGAGTGGAGTTTGATTTTGGGTGCTGCACTAACACAACATCAAGGTATATATTCATGTTCAGACGCTTGATTCATTCTGTCGTTTTTGTCACCGTTCTAGCACTGCTTGCCCTCCCGGCTTTGGCCGCTCAGTCGTCCATCATCGAAGACGGCAACCGCGGGCGCATGTCACTTGACGGCACGTGGGATGTCATCGGTGTTAACGGCATTATCCCGCAATTCCCTGCACCGCCTGCATCCGCAGACTGGAAAACCATCGAAGTTCCGCATGACTCGGCTGAGCCTTACCTGATCAACAAAGGTGCTGGCCCCTACACCAATGGTGTTGTCGAGAATGCTGTGGGTAAGGATGGCAAATACCTGCGCAACGAAAACGCGGTCGCATGGTTTAAGCGGTCCTTCAAAACACCTGATGCAAAAACCATCGCAGGCCGTCGGATCATGCTCTATTTCCATGGTCTGGCCTACCGCAGTGATGTCTATCTCAATGGCAAGCACCTGGGCACCTCCCTGCAATGCCTGGTCCCCAACAGTTACGACATCACCGACCATCTCAAGCCGAATCAGGACAACGAACTACTCGTCGGACTCACCGAACGTGATGGCATTGTGGACCCGCAGACGCGGGCAGCCTTGACACCAACCAGTGGTGTCCGCGCGGGGATTTATGGTCGGGTTGAGTTGCAGTTCCTGCCAAACATTCGTCTGGATGATGTGTTCGTTCAGACATACGTTGCAGACAAGCAATTCGTCCTTGAGTTGACGCTGCTTAACAAGTCGGATCATGATCAAACCGTCACGCCGATGGCAACCGTCTTTGACAATGAAGGTGTGCCAAGTTGTGAACTGCAGGATCAACCCGTCACCGTCAAGGCAGGGCAAACCAAGGTCATCACACTCAAGAAGGATTGGATTGCCGATCATCTCTGGTCGCCGGAGATTCCGTATTTGTACAACGTCCGCGTGCAGCTTCGTCAGAACAATCAGCCGGTGGACATGGTGCAGATTCCCTTTGGTTTCAGGGAGTTCACCATCAAAGGAACCGACTTTTATCTCAACGGCAACAAGACGCGTTTGCTGCGTATCAGTCACCTGACTTACATCCCTGCTGATGTCGAAAAAGCGTTGACCGGTGATATCCGCAGCGGCACGATGCGCGAGAAGTCCGGCCGCCCGATTAATAGTGTGCGATTTCATCTTGGCTTTAACAACGAACATCAAATCCGTGCCTGCGACCAGTTGGGGTTCATGGCCATCCCCGAGTCCGGCTGGTATCACGTCAAGGAGTACAACGAACGCGGCCGCGAAAAGTTCCTGCCCAATGTGCTTGAGTACATGGAGCGTTGGATCAAACTTTATCGCAATCATCCGTCGATCGTGATGTGGTCATTGACCAACGAACATTTCTGGGGACGCACCGGTGATGTGGAAATGTCCATTGCCAAGCAGGTCGCCCAGCGCGCCATGCAGACCGATCCAACGCGACCGATTCAAGGTGATGCGGAAGTCACATGGAACGGCACGCTCCCCATCATCAATATCCACTATCCCGAAGGCACGTCCGGTGATGTCCGCAATGTGTATCCCAACTCCTGCCTGGTGATCCCCAACGATTTATATTGGCTCAAAAAAGGCAAGCTCAACACACAGGCATGGCGTGCTGAATTTGTCTGGGACCGCCCCCTGGTCATCGGGGAATACTGGGACTTCGGCGGTGATCCTGACAAAAAGTCCAGCTACAGCGGTGATGCCATTTACGATTGGCAACGCTGGCGATTCGACAAAGTCAAGAAGTCCCCCGACAGTCCATACATTGATGTCGTCCGCAAATCCACCGATGTCTATCGACTGCAAGGCGTGGCAGGGCTCAACCCGTGGTCCGGTCAACAGGAAGACATCATGCCCACGCGTGGCACACGCGCGCTGGACTTTCATCCCAACTTCTTTGCAGGCGAAGATGCAACCCGCAAGATGATCATCTTCAATGAGTCTGCAACGTCACTGGTCTACCCCAACCTGCAATGTCGCATCATCGTCGATGGACGCACTGTCTGGCAGAAGGAAGTCCGCGTCAGTGGTGAGGCACACAATATCCAGGCAGTCGATGTTCCCATCGAAGTTCCCCAAGTCTCCAAGCCCACCAAGGCAACCTTCACCG
>PAIY01000066.1 GCA_002704825.1 Phycisphaeraceae bacterium | reverse complement strand
TGCCGTAAAGAAGTACTTCACCAACCCCAGGTAATCTTCGACAATCATGTACAGACAGGGCACGAGAACCAGCGTGATTACCGTTGCAAACAAAATGCCATACCCCAGTGAGATGGCCATGGGGATCATGAATCTCGCCTGGCGTGAGGTTTCGTAAATCATCGGCGCCAGGCCACCAAACGTGGTGACGGTGGTCAGCAAAATCGGGCGGAAGCGTCGGATACCTGCCTGCGTGATGGCGGTGTAGGCATCATCACCATCAAGCCGTCGGTTGTTGGCATAGTCCACCATGACCAGCGAATCATTGACCACCACCCCCGCCAAAGCAACGATGCCAAACAGGCTGATGACCGACAGGTTGTAATCCATGATCACATGGCCGATGACGGCACCGATGATGCCAAAGGGGATGGCAAACATCACGATCAACGGTTGCAGGTAACTCTTAAACGGGATGGCAAGCAACACGTAGATTGCAATCAGCACGCCAATAAATCCCAGCTTCAATGCAGCAATCGATTCGCGCATGTCTTCCTGTCGGCCCACAAACGCGTAAGACAAACCCGGGAAGTCACGTAGTAGCTGAGGCAGGACATCCTGTTTTAATGTCGCGATGACATAGATGGATTCACTGGATGGTGTGACATCACATTCTACCGTGATCGTTCGTTTGCCTTCGCGACGGTTAATGGTCGTGTATGCTCGCCCCTGCTTGACAGTGGCAATATCACGCAATGGTACGAACGTGTCTGCGGGGGTGCGAATCAGCAGTTGTTCCAGATCATAGATGCTTGATCGTTGATCCTTGGGCAGGCGGACCATCACCTTGACTTCATTGCGACCGCGCTGCTGTCTGACCGCTTCGGAGCCGTAGTAGGCAGCACGAACCTGTCGGGCGACGTTGGTGGTCGATAACCCCAGGCTGCGACCTGCTTCGGTGAGTTGAAAGTCAAATTGAACTTTACCGGGTGTGTAACCATCATCAATGTCTTTGACATTGGGGAATTCTTCGAGCAATTGTGCAAGTTTTTCACTGGCACGATCCAGCACGTCGATATTGCGATGTGCCAGTTCGATGCTGATGGAGTTGCCACCGCCCGGTCCACCTCGGTCAAATTCAAACCGCAAGGATTGTAAGCCACTGATCGTTCCTGTTCGATCACGCCACAGTGTCGTAAATTCCTTGGTACTGATCGGTCTGATTTCCGGGTCCGTCAGGTAGGTACGCACGCGGACGGAGTTGTCATTGATTGTTGCACGGACACCTTTGCTCAGCGTATCGCCACCTTGCTCTGCAACAAGTTCCTGGGCAACCGAGACGAGTCTGTCCCTGACGACAACAGCTTGTTCCAGTGAACTGCCGTATGGCAATGTTGCGCTGACGACAGATGTATCCGACTCAACTTTGGGCATGTTATCAAAGCCCATTCGACCACTGCGGGCATATCCGACGACAACGATGAACAGGCAGATTGCGATGGATGTGAAAATGTAGCGATACTGCACAATGAATCGAATCGCAGGTCCGTAGATCACTTCAACCGCATGAACAAAACCATTACTGAAAGTTTGTTGCCAATGATGTAATTTCCTGCCGATCGGATTGTCGGATTTACTGGAGGTGTGAGCCAGATGGGATGGCAGGATAAACAAGGCTTCGACCCATGAAATGGCAAAAACCAATCCGACCACGACCGGGATCACGCCCCAGATTTTCCCCATGAATCCCGGCACAAACATTAAAGGCAGGAAGGCGACAATGTTCGTCAAAATCGAGAACGCAATCGGCACACTCACGTCATGCGCACCGCGAATGGCAGCCTCAAAATTCGTCATGCCTTGCTGGCGGTATTCGTAAATATTCTCCCCTGCCACAATCGCGTCATCGACCACAATCCCCAACGCGATGATAAATGCGAACATGGAAATCATGTTGATGGTCACATCGGTTCCCGGCAAAAGCAAAATGGCGCCAAGGAAGGATGTCGGAATCCCCATCATGACCCAGAATGCCAGCTTGAACTCCAGGAATAAACTCAGCACGCAGAACACCAGGCAAAGACCGATGAATGCATTCTTGGTCAGCAAGGTCAACCGTTGTCGATAGATGTCAGAGCGATCCCGGTTGATCGTCCATTCAATCCCGGGGGGTAACGTATCTTCAATCTGCTTCATTGCCTTGTGGACAGCATCGGAGACACCAATGGGGGTTTCGCTACCCACACGGTAAATCTCCAGATTGATTGTGGGCATGCCGTTGTAGGATGCACGTGTGTCCGAGTCTTTAAATGTGTCCTGAACTTTGGCAATGTCTTCCAGATGAATCACGCTGCCGGTTTGGGATGTGATGATGGGGATTCGTGCAAATTCTCTGGCCCAATCACTGCGTTCCTTGAATCGCAGCAGCACCTTGCCAGTCGCCGTTTTGATTTCCCCGCCGGGTAATTCAACGTTGGAATTGCTGATGATTTGAGCGACCTGTTGAATCGTCAGGTTGTAGGCTCGCAGATTTTCCTGCGAGATTTCGACACTGACTTCAAAATCACGCACACTGTCAAAGTCGACCTGCGTGATGCCGTCAGCCTGAAGTAACTGGTCACGAACGCGTTCGCCGATTTCGCGCAGGACCCATTCGCTGGCGTTGCCATAGAGTTGCAGGTCGAGTACTTCTCGTCGACGGGCTGCAAGCGTGACAACCGGTTTTTCAGCATCTTCGGGGAAGGTGGTGATGCGGCTGACCTGTTGCTCGATATCCTGATAAACCGTCTGAGCATCAGCAGCTTCATCAAGCTCAAGTGTCACCGTGCCAATGCTCTCCGCTGCAGTGGCGGTGATTTCTTTAACCCCCACAATCCCGCGGACATTTTCTTCGATAGCCAGGACGATTCCCTGTTCAACTTCTTCAGGACTTGAACCGGGGTAAGGTACGCGAACCGTCACGATGTCCAACGTGAACTCAGGAAAAACTTCCTGCTTGATACGCGTGGTCATGAACAAGCCACCGACCAGAAGCACGAGCATGAGAATGTTGGGGGTGATGCGGTTGTGGACCATCCATGCAACGGGGCCGTGGCCTTTGGCATTGGTCAATAAAGCAGGTAAATGATCTTTTGGGGTACTCATGGTTTACTGCTCCGAAGCCTTGTCAGGTTTGACGGTGTCAGCAACGGGTTTGACCTCTTCGTCACCACGGGCCAGCTTACTCATTGATTCGGTTCGCAAAGGCATTTGGTTAACCGGTGCGCTGATGTCGGATGTCACCAGCATGTCATCGCGATTCAGACCGGCTGAGACCAGCACATCCATGGGGCCACGGTGGACGATGGTGATGTCGCGGATGTCGAGCTTGCCGTCTTTGAATAGGTGCAGTTGGTCACCATGTTGTAAAGCGGTACGTGGAATGCGATAGACGTTCTGCAATTCCGTGCCGATGATTTCAACGCGGACATACGAATCAAGCAGCAGCGGCGGTGCGTCACTGTTGATGGCAATGGGGTCATCCACAGCAACGATTAACTGTGCCATGCGTCCTTCTTCTTCCAGTGAACCGGACAGGCGGACCACATGTCCCATGCGATAGGTTTGGCTACCCCAGGCTGCTTCGTTGTAGACTTTGACCTTGGAACCTTTGGGATTGGATTTACTCGGGAAGGTGATCCACTTGAGTTGATCGACCGGTATGGAGACTTGCACCCAGTAGGTATCCGTGCCGACGAGTTCGGTCAATGCAGAACCGGTTGAGACATGTGAACCGATATTGACGTTGCGGTCGATGACCAAGGCATTAAACGGTGCGTTGACTGTTGTGCGATCAAGATCAAGTTTGGCCTGCTCAAGTTGCGATTGGGCGACCTTGAGTTTGGCTGCGATGGTCTGGAGTTGAGGTTTACGCAGAATCAGGTCCTGGTCCTGCTCGCTGACGCTTTGACCTAACAGTTCGTATTCCTGCTTGGCGATGGCCTGTTGACCTTCTTCAATGCGATAGTCTGCCTGTACCTGTTCGATCTGAGCCATTTTCTCGTCGACCGCCAGCTTGTAGTCCGATGGGTCGATCTGGAGCATTTTCTGCCCCTTGACAAAGTGGCCGCCGGGTTCAAGTTGGTCATCTATTTCGATGATTCGGCCGGAGACCTGCGGGGTAAGATGGATGCGTTTGGAAGGGATGACGGTTCCCATGGCATGGACGATGATGGTCTCATGGGTGGGGGTGATCGCAGTCACCTCGACGAGTGGCGCATGGTGTTTGCGTTCACGCCGTTCGGCTTTGGGGCCTGAGTCAATGAGTTTTTTGGCGCCTATGACGCCTCCAGCAATGATGATGCCGGGGATGATCACGACGGTGAATAACTGCCGGATCAGGTAGACGAATTTTTCCCCAGCACTGGTGTTTTCACAGGCAGTGTTGTCAGGGGCAGGTGAGTTTTGAGAGTCAGTATGACGGGGCATGGTTTTTACCTGTAAGAAAGTCAGACGCTGACTTTTAGTTTGTGTTGGTTTGGGGATGTTCAAGTTCCAGCAGGGGTGGTTGGTTCATCTGCCAACTGCCGGAGAGTGCGCGGTAAAGTGTGATGCGATATTCGATCATCTCGCGACGTGCTGAGAGCAACTCGCGTTCGGTGCTTTGCAGATCAAGCAATGAGTCCAGGACATCAAGATAATCCTGTCCCCCTTTGGTGTATTGATCACGAATACGACTCACAGCCTGCTGATTCAGATCGAGTTGTTTCGTCAGACTGTCAATGTACTGAGCTTGATGTGCTTCGGAGACCAGGGCGTCTTCGACATCGTTGATGGCATTAAGGATCGCCTGGTGGTAGGTGTGTAACGCTTCTGATGCCACTGCTTTTTGACGTTGAATTTCAGCTTTGCGTGTACCACCATCAATCAGCGGCGCAACGAGATTGGCTGCAAGATTGGCAAACCAATTGTCAAACAGATCTCGGACATGCTCTGCGGAGGTGCCTGCGGACAGACTGATGCCTATGGTTGGATACTGGTCTGCGATGGCTTCTGCCAAGTTGCGATCCGCAGCGAGAATTGCCATGTAGGCACTCTGGACATCCGGGCGACGTTGAATCAGTTCAGAGGGCAAACCGGTTTGTGGGAGTTGGGTGAGTGTGATGAGTTCTGATGGTGGGCTGGTTTGTAATGCGTTGGGCAGTTGGCCGAGCAGGACGGAAAGTTGATGTTTGAAAACCTGCACCTGATTGTCTGCCTGGATGCGATCACCACGTCGCGATTCAACCAACGCCTTTTGTCGTAACACATCCGATGCTGCAGCCTGCCCGCGACGGAAACGTGATTCAACCAGTTCAAGCACCTGTTCGTTGATCTTGATCTGTTCGTCAAGCAGCTTGATTTGGCCGAGTTGTTCAATGAGTTGATACCAGGTCTGCGCAACGGAAGAAGTCAACGTGATGGCAGCGGTGTAGACGTCATACTCTGAAGCCTGAGCGTTGTAGGTTGCTGCATCACGGGCTGAACGCAGTTTGCCCCAGAGATCCAGTTCATAGCTGGCAGTCAGTGACATGCTGTAGTTGCTGTCAGTGTTGCGTGAACCGTTACTCCGACGAACCACGCGGCCGATGCCTGCAGCAGCATCGAGTTGTGGTCTGAGTGGTGCACCGAGTTTACGTGCCTGAGCCTGCGCCAATGCCAGGCGGTCCCATGCGATCTGCAGATCAAGGTTCCTGTCCAGTGCATGGTCGATCAGTTCGTTGAGTGTGTCATCCTGCAACGCAAGCCACCACTGACCCGGCAGCGGTTGTTCGCCATCAACAGTAAAGGACTGTGGCAATGTCACAGGCGTGGAGACCTCGGCCAGCGGTTGCGTACATGCGTTGGTAAGGCAGAATACGCTGCCAAGAAGACACCAGCTTGTGGAGCGAAAAAGGGTGGGTGACATTTTTTTCATAACGTATTGGTATTCCCATTGGATTGTTGGTGTTGACGGCGGATTGTTTCGATGCCCCCCAGGGTGAACGCGAGGATGTGATCGGTGAATTGCTCGACCAATTCATCCGTCACGGGACGGTTGGCAAACTCCAAAGGCATCCGACCGCCCTTAAAACCAATGGACAGACACTGACTGATAAAACTGAAAGTACACATGGCAATGACATCCGGTGGCACACCTTCACCCAGTAATTCTCTGATCAAAGCATTGACATGCTGACGGATGGGTTCGATGACTTTGAAGCGAATGTCCTTGGAGATAATGCTCTGCTGGCCCATCTCACGGAGAAGCAGTTGACCGGCGTGGCCTAATTTTCCGGTATCCATCACCCGATGAAGCAGGGAATAAATCGTCGCTCGCAACCGTTGTTTTGGGGACGCTTCAGCAGGCAGGTTCCCGTGAATCGGGTACATCTGCTGAGCCAACAAAAAGGCCTGACGCCAGGCTTCGGCATACAGGTCTTGCTTGGAGCCGAAGTCACTACTGTCCCAACGTTTCTCCTCTGATTTTCTGTAAGTCTTTCTTACTGATGTGTCTGTAACGATCATCGACCTGCATCGACTTGAATTGCTGCGAAGATAGCATCTTTCCTTCAACGCACAGGAGAGACGCATGTACGCAGGCCGGACGATTTTCTCACAGATTATGGATGTGCTTCCGCTTCGCCGATTTCACACCTGTGTTCGACGCTATCAAGGCAATCGCAAGGTCAAGCAGTTCACCTGTCTGGATCAGTTTCGCGTCATGGCATTTGCTCAACTGACCTACCGTCAATCCCTGCGAGATATTGAAGTCTGCCTGCGTGCCATCGGCCCCAAGCTCTATCACATGGGCATCGGTTCACTGGTGTCACGCAACACGCTGGCCAATGCCAATGAGATGCGCGACTGGCGGATTTATGCTGACCTGACTCAAATTCTCATCAACAAAGCACGGCCACTTTACGCCGATGAAGACTTCGGCGAGCAACTGCGTCAGGCCACGCTTTACGCGCTGGACGCCAGCACCATCGACCTGTGCCTGTCGCTGTTCCCGTGGGCACACTTTCGCAAAACCAAGGCGGCCATCAAGCTCCACACACTCATGGATATGCGTGGCAATATCCCTACGTTTATCCATGTTTCCGAAGGCAAACTGCATGATGTCAACGCGATGGACCTGCTCATCCCAGAACCCGGTGCCTTCTACGTGATGGATCGCGGATACCTGGATTTTGCACGCCTCTTTACACTGCATCAGACTCACGCCTTTTTCGTGACACGTGCCAAAAGCAACCTGCAATGTCGCCGCCGATACTCACATCCCGTCGACAAAACCACCGGCCTGATCTGTGACCAAACCATCTGTCTCACGAGTTTCTACCCGGCACGCCATTACCCCCAACCGCTACGCCGCATTCGTTACATCGATCCGGTCACGGATAAACGATTTGTCTTTTTGACCAACCATTTCGACCTGCCCGCACTGACCATCGCTCAACTCTACAAAGCACGCTGGCGGATCGAACTGTTCTTCAAATGGATCAAGCAACACTTGCGAATCAAAGCCTTCTACGGCACATCGCTCAACGCAGTGCAAACGCAAATCTGGATCGCCATCACCACTTATCTGTTGGTAGCCATTCTCAAGAAGGAACTGAATCTGCAACAGGATCTCTACACAATTCTGCAAGTCTTAAGCGTCTGTGTATTCGAGAAAACCCCAATTTTGCAGGTGTTTTTGAATCCAACCCACACAATCGAAAAAGACACGTTCGCTAACCAGTTGAGGCTATTCGATTAATGTTGGGACAGTAGTGTTCTTTGATGCAAACGAAATGGCCAACGACGAAACCACGCAGTTTCTCTCCACCGCCCTGGTCAACAACATGACCATCCCCTTCCCCGATGACGGACTTGGCGTCAACCTCTGGGCCAACCTTTCGGAGAATGTCTACGTCACCGCAGGTTTCTTTGACAACAACGCGGTCAACACGCATTCGCCCTTCCCCAGCTTCGCAGAGGGTGATTATTTCTACATCGGCGAAGTCGGCTTCATCAACACGTCCGACCTCTCAGGCAACTATCGCTTAACAGTCTGGAACTCGCAGACCACCGATGCCAACGGCTGTGGCATTGCTGTGAGTGTCGATCAGCACATCACCTCCAACCTTGTCCTCTTCGGACGATGGGGCATGGCAGATGACGAAGTGAGTGACTTTGAAACTTTCGTCTCCGCAGGCATCGGCATCGAGTCCCCGTTTGGCCGTGCAGACGATCTGTTTGCCATCGGCTGTGCATGGGCTGATCCGACGGACACCACCGCTGAGGAAGAAACCATCGTCGAAGCGTTCTACCGCTACCAGCTTAGCGACAACTTCCAGCTAACCCCCAGCGTGCAGGCGATTTTCGATCCAGCCGACTCCCCCGAATCCAACACGGTCTACACCGCAGCCCTGCGTGTGCAATTCGTCTGGTAACCCCGGAAGCAAGACAGAGCAACCTCAAAATCCAGAGCCCTTCCGTGGCAACATGTTAAGCCTGGAGCAACCTACCTTGACCCAACTCCCCCTGGCATCGCGATGTCATGGGGAGTTATTTTATTTCGGTAAGACTTTGCGTTTTGCCTGCCTGGCTTTGATCGTTGAGTAGATTTCGCCAAGCATAAGAATGCCTCCGACACACAAAAAAATGGCAAACCCCAATGCCACCACCACCATTACCATCCACACTCCTAAAACCGATGACTGAACATGATGTAATCCAACCGACATACGAAAAGCAAAGTATGTGAAATACCCAAATGCCGATGCAGCAGCCCAGCAAAACACGCAAAAACCGGCACATATCATTAATTTACTGATTGTCGTATCTGGCTGTTCAACAAGCTCAACTGACTCCTCGGGGTACAGACGCGTATGCAACTTGTCACGCAAGTCTGGTTTGAGTTGAAAAACAAAGCGATGTGCGACTCGAATCAGATCATTGACCTGAGATGTGCCAAGGTGTAAGTCATTAATCTCACCAAACTCCAGAAACTCAGTATTCCGCTTTCCCTCAAAACGTAGAGATATTTCTGGACAGCGATTATTTTCCAAAGATTTCTTAATGCTTTGAGATGTCAAATAACCCGGTCCAAACGTAATCAACCTTAAACCATCCAATGGCAACGATTGATTCTTATCCCCAAACCATCTGTTACGAATAACTTGAACTTGGCTCTTGGTAATGATCAATTCATCTCGGCTACGTAGACGCCGTATGGCATCAATTCCTGGTGCGATCATCATCAGTGCAAAAAACATTACAAATGCCAAACCGCATAGAATCTGAATCTTTGTATTATTCGGGCGCCACCAATAAGGCACCAACGCAATAATTAACGATGCAAAAAATAACGAACACACCGTGCAAGCCAAAATTTTCAACCAATCACGACGTGATTGAACAATCACCAGACGATTACCATCATCAAGTAATCTGACAGTCCAGAACCAACCCAAATGTAAATCATCAATCACCGTGGACATGGGCGCCCCCAATGATGACATCCTAACAGAACTTGTTTCCCCAAGTGTGCATAAAACTGCCTGCCAAAGCCCCATTTCGCAAATCGGCTCGGATCATTTACCATACCCCCCTGATGGACTAGAGAAATTTAAATAAACAATCTCCACTTTCCGTCACTCCCGCGCAGGCGGGAGTCCAGTGATAGGTGCAAGCGTCAACAGAATGCCACTGGATTCCCGCCTGCGCGGGAATGACACAATGAAATACGGTTTGGAGATTAATGATTTGATGTGCTCTCGCCGCGTTGTGACGCAACGCTGGATTGCAGTTGGTTTTGGTGTTGCCTGCTGAAAGGATTCGATGTCGCAGTACAAGCCCACGGTTAATGCGGATTGGCAGGCCCTGCTCAAGGGTAAGTTCATTGTCTTTGACGGCCCTGACGGCAGTGGCAAGACCACGCAGTTTCGCCGTACCATCAACCTTGCCCATGCAAACGACATCAAGACCACTGAAGTCCGCGAGCCCGGGGGGACGCCCATTGGTGAACAAATCCGAAACATCCTGCTGGACCCGGCCAACGAGGAGATGGTCACCAAGTGTGAAATGCTGCTGTACATGGCAAGCCGCGCCCAACTCATCGAACAGAAAATCCAACCTGCCCTTACCGAAGGTCAACTTGTTCTGGCTGACCGTTTCATCAGTTCCACGTTGGCGTATCAGGGGACCGCAGGCGGCATCAGTGTTGCGGACATCCTGCGCGTGGGGCAGATCGCGTTAGGTGAATACTGGCCGGATCTGGTGGTGGTGTTTGATGTCGATGAACAGACCGCTTCGACCCGCCTAAACCCCTTGCTTGACCGCATGGAGCAAAAGGGCAAGGAATATCACCGTCGCGTTCGCAAAGGCTATCTGGATCAGGCAGAAGCCGACCCCAAGCGGTACCTGGTGATCGATGCCCGGCCCTCTGCTGACGAGGTCACCGAGACATTGCTCAAACAGCTGACCGCCCGGCTCGGATAACTGGCATCCCCAACCTCAAGCGTCTGATAACCCCAATTGCTCAAAACGGTCAAACAACCAAAATATCTTCACAGCAAACCTGCTGACAGTCTGTAACGGTTGTACTGTCTGATCCAGCAAGCCTGCTAACAATCATGTCCGTCCTGGCGATCATGGATTGACGGCACCCCGTCCCATATTGTTCACTTGCATGTCGCACGGCTTAAGGCGACCTGACGCAAGGAATCCAACATGCCAAGCCCCGAACTGCACTGCCAAACGCTACCGGCTCCCATGATCAGCTGGTTCGAAAACGACCCCATGCCTGTCTGGAAAATCCAACAGCGGTTAAAGGACCATGTCTTCACCGTCCAACCCTGCGAACCCACCCCTGACCAATGGGTGATTGAAGCTGTTGTTCTGGCAGAACTACACTCTGATCGCTGATCTAAATTTCAAATCTACAGACCTTTATGTCCTCTTAGCTAAACCTTGTGGATAACCTGTTGAATGAACGCCGATCAGCCGACTTTTTGTGCGTTTCAAGCTGGGTTAGGGATATATTTAGGTCCGTGATTATTGGACGTTCAGCTACCCTACCCTGATTGCAAGTGCATAAAAAACCTTGCCTTGCACCCTAACCTGATCATCACAATCCGGTATCTGTTCATGTGGGCTTAACATAGATGTCAGCCCGATGCAACAGGCAAAGCTAACCTGAGAATTGTGGATAAACCATGAATAACCCGCCAGGATGTCATGTTTGTGGTGTGGGCATCAATCCGGTGATAACGGTTGTAACAATCAGATTTAATAACGATCAATCGAATCGCAGAACTCAGATTGAGCACTCTGGGTGACCAGTTTTTCCTGGGGCTCATCTTCCGCAGAAACACGATTGACCGCGACGGAAATCTTGGGTGCCCCCAGCAATTCACAGCAGCCGGGCGTCCGCATGACGGTGTCGATTCGGGCAGGTAATTCCGGGTCCACGCCCACACGCACGCCATTGGCACGGAGTCTCACACGCTTACCCTGATCAAGGACTTCAAAGAAAACCTGGGCCGACGGGTTGCCGTTACTTGCGCGGGATTGGTGGAGCAGGGCTTTGAGTTGGTTGAACTCGCCGTTGTACCCAGTCAAGGGATGAGCACCCGTTGCAGCCGCTTCGGGATTGGGGCGATTGCGCAGTCGGATCGTCACGGCTTGCGTGAGTTGAGCAGCAGCATCGCGGACGGGGATAACCTGATTGACGATGATGTTGGGTTCTTCGCGTCGACGATCGACCTTGCCCTTGAGCAGCACAATGGCATCACCCTGCAAAAGCGGCGCTGCAATGGCGTAGGCGTCGGAGAAGATCACCCCGTCAATCGAGCCGGTCTTATCTTCGATGGTGATCATTGCCATCTTCTGGCCGGCACTGCGACCGTTCTTCACGAATGTCGGGCGCACGCGCGTGAGCATGCCACCGAGCACCACTTCCAATTCGGACTTGAGTTCCTTGATGTCCGCAACGGTGATGGTGCTGAAACGCTGAAGTTCATCCTTGAACTGGTCCATGGGATGTGACGAAACATAGAAACCGAGCACCGCTTTTTCGTGCGTCAGAATTTCCTGTGTCGTCCAGGGCTCACAGCTTGGCAAAGTGGAGTTGGTCTGCTGCGGCGTCTCAGCCGGTGCGCTTTCAGCAAAGGACTCAAAGAAGTTCATCTGCCCGGTGCTACGGTCGGCAGCAGCACGTTGGCCGCTGCTGATCGCGTTGTCCAAAGCAGCCATCATCGCAGCACGTTCTTCCGTGGAATGCAGCGTATCAAACGCACCACACTTGATCAGCGCTTCAATCGTCGATCGGTTGACCGCGCCCAATGGCACCCGTTCACAGAACTCATAAAGATTCTTGAACGGGCCATCCTTCTCGCGGACTTCCATGATCGCACGGATCGCTTTCTCACCAACCCCTTTCACCGCGTTGAGTCCAAAGCGAATATGCCCGTGGTTCGGATCGTGAGGCTCACCCTTTTCGTAGACTACCGTAAAGCCGACTTCCGAATGGTTGATACACGGTGGGCGGACTTCAATCCCGCGACTGCCATTGGGGCGAAGTACGCGCTTACATTCGTCGATGTACTCAACGACCTTCTCCGTGCTGACCGCTTCGTACGTCAGCACCGCAGCCATGTAATGGACGGGGAAGTAAGTCTTCAGATAAGCCGTCTGGTAGGCAATAATCGAGTAACCCGTCGAGTGCGATTTATTGAAACCGTAGCCGGCGAACTTGAGAATGTTGTCGAAGATATCCTCAGCCTGCTTCTTGGTGACACCTTTCTCCTGGGCACCGATGAGGAACTGATCCTTGGAGGCGTTGATGACCTTTTCTTTTTTCTTACTGATGGCTTTAATCAGCGAATAGGCTTCACGCAGTGGGATATCGCCGAGCTTATGGACAATGAGCATGACCTGTTCCTGGTAGATCATGATGCCATAGGTTTCAGCGGTGATTTCGTCGACGATGGGGTGAATCTTGGGGACTTCGGCGCGGCCGTGTTTACGGTCGTTGTAATCGGGAATCAGTGCCATCGGACCCGGGCGATAGAGTGCGTTTGCAGCAATGAGATCTTCAAGTCGGTCAGGCTTCATGCCCAGAAGCGTGTTACGGAAACCGCCTGATTCAAACTGGAACACAGCAGACGTTTCACCACGACGGAAGGCGTCGAGCACGTTCTGATCTTCAAAGCCAAGGCGTTCAAGTTCCAGCGGATCGTAGTCATCACCGTAGTCTGTAAACTCACGCGGGGAGTCGGGGACGAGACCTTTACCGAACGCACCCTGAATACAGGCACGCTGGTCTTTGATCGACATGGTCTCGCGCACCAGCAACTTACACCGCTCGATAATCGAAAGGTTGCGCAGTCCCAGAAAGTCCATCTTGAGTAAGCCGACTTTTTCACAGGTCGGGCCATCCCATTGCGTGACGATCTGATCTTCGGTTCCCGGCGGCTTGTACAGCGGGACAATGTTATCCAACGGCTGCGTGGCAACGATGACACCCGCAGCATGCACGCCAGCATGACGGGCCATATTCTCCAGGCGAATCGCGGTGTCGAGCACTTCCTTGTAAATCCCGCCGGAGTTGTAAAGCTCCTTGAGATCAGGCTCCTGATCCAGCGCTTTACTGATGGTCATCTTCAGCTCATCACCAATGAGCTTACAAAGCTTATCGACGTCGGGCAGCGGCAGGTCATGCACACGCCCCACGTCGCGAATCGCAGCACGGGCCTTGAGCGTCCCGAAGGTGATGATCTGAGCCACGTGACCGTATTTCTCACGGACGTACTCAATGATCTTGGGTCGACCAATCTGACAGAGGTCAATATCAATATCAGGATATTCGCTACGTTCGGGGTCAGTGAAACGTTCAAAGAGCAAGCCATACTGAACCGGGCAGGCGTTGGATAAACCGAGGACGAAACCGACCATCGTGCCGACACCCGAACCACGGGCGTTGGCGGGAATGCCGCGGCTGCGTGCTTCGTTGACAAAGTCCCACACGATCAGGAAGTAAGCTGAAATGATCTTGTCAGCCAGGATTTTGAGTTCACGTTCAAGACGTGCACGGATTTCCTTGGTGATGCCCCCTTCACCATATCGCCACAACGCCCCTGCTTCGGAGAGCAGGAACAGGGCTTCATCGCATTGCTCCTTGAGTTCGTCAGCAGAGATGTCCGCATCTTTTTCCGAGTCGAACGGGATGAGCGTGATCTGCGAGCAAAAGTCCTTGAACCATGCGGTCGAACCAATGCGGTCACCGGTTTTGTATTGGAGCACGCGCTCTGCTGCGGTCTTGCCTTTGAGGGCTTTGATCTTGTCGCTCAGCGCGATCTTCACCACCGGTGCATGGTTGGCAGAGAAGTCGATTTCGACATTACAGCGATCTGCAATCTTGATGGTGTTGTCAATGGCTTGGGGGCAATCCTTGAACAACTCCTCCATCTGCTGGGGCGATTTGACGTAGAGGTCCTTGGAGTATTTGAGGCGGTTTTCCTCGAACTTTTTCTTACCCATGGAGATGCAGCAGAGCGTGTCATGGGCATCCCAGTCATCCAGCGTCAGGTAGTGCGCATCGTTATCACCGACCAGGGGCATGTCCAGTTCCTTGGCCATGCGTTTGACGTGCGGGATGATCTGCTGCTGCTCGCGGACATCGTGGTTTTGCAGTTCCAGGTAAAAGCGCGGTTCACCCTTTTCGTTAGGCTTGAAGACCGATGCATGCCACTTGGCTTCCTCAATCGCGCGTTGGTAATGCTCTTCGTTTTTCGTCAGTTCATATTGGCAGAGGTGATACGCAATGGAGGAACCCAGGTGACCGTTGATGGCGATGATGCCTTCGGACCATTGGGCGAGGGTCGACTTGTCCATTCGGGGTTTGTAGTAAAACCCGTTGACAAAGGCATCGGAGGAAAGCTTAAGCAGGTTCCGCCAACCGGTTTGGTTTTCGGCCAGCAAGACCAGGTGAAAACCACCGTCCGCGACACCGGTCGCTTCCTTACGCAGTCTGTCGGAGGGCAAACCGTTGACATCGGGGGCGACGTAGGCTTCGATCCCCATGATGGGTTTGATGCCAGCGGCCTTGGCTGCGTTGTAAAACGAACACGCTGCGTGCATGTTGCCATGGTCGGTCACGGCCACCGCATCCATGCCAAGTTCCTTGACACGGTTGATGAGCTTGTCGATGCGGTTGGCACCATCGAGCAGTGAATATTCACTATGCAGATGAAGATGAACGAAAGGCTTTGGCATCCTGCTCCCCATTGCTCTTGCGAGCGCGTCCGGTCACCGGACGGGTTGGTCGTGTTGTGATTTTGTCTATCGCCCCGAATACGGATAGTCTATCAGCTTCCCGCATGTTTTTGAATACAAGTTTATTACCGCAGAGACGCAGAGGTCGCAGAGATCGGACAGGTTTAAAAGCCAATTATCTGGCCTGATACAACTTAAAAAAATTTGATCTCTGCCTTAAAACTCTGCGTTCTCTGCGCCTCTGCGGTTAAATAAAGAGAAACTCCAAATGTCAGACAAAACCATTCAACTCTGGGCTGGTGATTCAGCGAACAATTCTGATAGTCAATGGGGCAAACCGCGGCTGGATGTCTATCTGCCGACGGGTCCCAAGGTTAAAAACCGGGCGGTGATCGTCTGTCGTGGCGGTGGGTACCAGGGGTTGGCTGAGCATGAAGGTGCGCCGTTTGCCAAGCTCTTTGCGATGCATGGGTATACGGCATTTGTGCTGACTTACCGCGTAGCGCCCAACCGCTTCCCTGCCGGGCACTCGGATTTGTGTCGGGCGATTCGCATGGTGCGATCCAAGGCAAGCGAATTTGCGATTGATCCGAATGACGTGACGATTCTGGGCTTCTCTGCAGGCGGTCACCTGGTGAGTACGGTTGCGACGCAGCCGGATGTGCATGTGGAAGCTGAAGACGATTTGGCGGAGACGTTCAGCGCCCGTCCCGATCGTTTACTCATGGGTTACCCGGTGATCAGCTTCACGCAGTTCCCGCACATGGGTTCGTGTAACAATCTCTTGGGTGAAGGTCACACTGAGCAGCAGCGCAAGCAGTTCTCCAATGAATTGAATGTCGATGCCAACACCCCGCCGACGTTTATTTTCTTTACCAGTGACGATCCGGTCGTGCCGGTGGAGAACGGTTTGCTCTTTGCCATGGCATGCCGCAAACACAACGTACCCATTGAGCTTCACAGCTTCGAACACGGCCCGCATGGCATGGGGTTGGCTGCCAATGATGAACACATCGGCCTGTGGATCAAGCTGATGACCAACTGGATGCAGAAGGAACGTTGAGCGATTTAAGCCTGTTTTCAAGGCCATTTTTTACCGCAGACACGCAGAGGCCTCAGCGTTAAGAGAGACGAAACAAACAGCTTTTTTCTTTGTGTCCTTTGTGCTCTTCGTGGTAAAAATAAATGACCGACATCCCAACCAAGTAGAAAGAACAGACATGTCCACACACCAAACCAAGTCTCATACATTCGCGATGCTGTTACTGTTCGTGTGTTTAATCACCACCGTCATGCCGCAGTTGGTCCGTGCTGAAGAAGTCAACGTTCCCAAGGACAAGCTGCACATCTATCTGTGCATCGGCCAATCCAACATGGCAGGTCGCGCGCCATACACCAAAGAAGATGCCAAACCGATTGATCGTTGTTTGTTGCTTAACGCGGATGACCAATGGGAAGCTGCTGCGATTCCGCTCAACAAACACTCAACGATCCGCAAACAAATCGGCATGCAGAAGATGAACCCCAGCTACATGTTCGCCAAGACGATGCTTCAAGCGGACAAGGACATCACCATCGGGCTGGTGGTCAATGCCAAGGGTGGCACGCGAATTGACCAGTGGAAAAAAGGCATGGAGAAGCACAAGCCCGAAGACCCGTTCTATGTTGAAGCGGTACGTCGCACGAAAATAGCCATGCAAACCGGCACGCTCAAAGGCATCATCTGGCATCAGGGTGAAGCCAATCGCAAAGACCCCAAATACATCGAGAAAATCAGCCAGTTGATCGCCAATCTCCGCGAAGACCTGGGCACACCCGATCTGCCGTTTGTCTGTGGCCAGATCAACATGGCAGAGGAACAACCGATCAACACACTGATTCTGGAACTCCCCAGGCAAGTCCCCCACACCGGCGTGGTCTCCGCGGAAGGTCTGGTTGCGATGGATGCATGGCATTTTGACCGATCGAGCATGATGGAACTGGGGACCCGCTACGGCAAAAAAATGCTTGAAGTCCAGGGCAAAGTCAAATCACATGTGACACACTGAGTAGCTTAACCTTCGAGAAAAACATGTGATGCTGGCTTGGTGAAAACAACTGTGTTCAAGGCAAATTTTGCCACAGCGACACACAGATACAACAGCGTTGTACACTCGGTTCAATTCCTGATCTCACGCCCGCTTCGCTCAAGACGCAAAGACGCGGAGCAATCAAACATTGACTTTCTTTGCGCTTCAGCGGGCTTGGCGTGAGTAACTGGTTTCATTGGCTTGGTTCGTTGGTGGGACAAGTCGAAGATTTCACCAAAAATCAGATACAGAAAAAAACACAGGCACGCTTGAACCTCCCTGTTCGAGCGTGCCTGTTTGGTTTTCAGGATATTCGCGACAGCATCATTGCTAGAGCGATACAAAGAATGAATCTCCACCCTCCGTCACTCCCGCGCAGGCGGGAGTCCAGTGAAATTTGCAATTTTCTACTGCATGCCACTGGA
>PAIY01000065.1 GCA_002704825.1 Phycisphaeraceae bacterium | reverse complement strand
GAGCATGATGAATTGCAAAAAATTCCAGTGGAGGACTATAGCCTGATATTTGGTTGGATTAATAAAGAAGTGGTGTTTAAAGATCAAACGATCGATCAGGTATTACAGCAGATTGAGCGGTGGTTTGGCGTGAAAATTACAGTACAAAAAGAACTTACATCAAAGAGGCTATACACTGCCCACCATTATAACCCACCTATAGAGGAGGTATTAAGGTCTTTAAGCTTTGTGTATGAATTTGAATTTGAAAAAATCGATGAAGATGAAATAGTTATAAAATAAAAAAAGAGAGTTGACAGACTTTGGCAAGCATTCAACTCTCTCCGAAATAAGTTTTAGCAAATAAACCAAAACTCAATGAATGCAAATTTACAAAAAGTAGTCATTCGCATGTCAAAACTTGCGATTTATGTATTGATTGCGTGTCAGACCATTTCCATGGTCACGGCGACGGAATCAACCGCACAAAGGAAGTATCTCGATGAAATTGAGATAGTGATTAGTAATGCCTCAGGTTCAAGGGCACTTCTTTCTTTGATAAAGGAGATTGAATATGAGAGTCATTTCAAGTTTGCCTACACCAAGGGTGAATTGAAGAAAAAGATTGTAGACCTTAATGGAGGCAGATGGAATTTGAGAGAACTACTGACAGAAGTTTCTTCTCAAGCAGAAGTCTCTATACAGCGGGTAAATGAATCCATTGCTTTAGTTGAAGCAGGTAAGTCTAGTAGCCTGCCAAATGTCGCTGAAAGGATTGTGACTCAGGTAAGTGTATCAGGTAAGGTTACGGATGAAAATGGTGAACCATTGCCTGGAGCAACAATCCAGGAAAAAGGAACAACAAATGGAAGTATTACTGATGTTGAAGGCAAATTCAATCTTAGAGTAGAAGAAGGTGCTATATTAACCGTTTCATTTGTTGGATATGCCTCACAAGATATTCAAGTGAATGGAAGATCAGTCATTGATATAACCATGGAACCTGATATGTCTAGTTTGGAAGAGGTAGTGGTTGTAGGATATGGTTTGGAGGTCGACAAGAAAGACCTGACTGGTTCAGTAGCTAAGGCCGACTTAGATCATGCGCTGGGAACCAGCAACGTTTCAATTATTCAGGCACTACAGGGGGCCATCCCCGGGCTCAATGTAGGAGCTGTAACCAATGCAGGACAAAATCCAACTATTTCTGTTAGAGCTCAAAATACGTTGTCTTCAGAGGCAAGTGACAATGCGCCTCTGATAGTACTTGATGGAATTATTTACAGAGGAAACATTATTGATATTAACCCTTCAGATATTAAGTCTGTTGAGGTGCTTAAGGATGTGAGTTCAGCAGCGATATATGGCTCACAAGCCTCCAATGGAGTCATTGTAATTACAACTAAGGGTCGTTCAGTGATCTCGAAACCAACTTTTAACTACACAATGAGCCATAGTATTCAGGCTCCATCCAACCAGTTTACTCCAATGCGGGCTGATGAATATGAGGGTTTTTACAGGGATATATTTTGGGCTGAAGGTTCCAGAATTGGGCCTGATTATCTTGAAGAAGATCCTAACTATGATTTAACGGCCAATATGAAAAGTCTGGAAATTGTTAACGGATATATGGATGGTTTGGATACCCGTTGGTGGGATCTGTTTACGGGCAATGGTCATACTACAAATCATAATTTGAGTGTTCAGGGAGGTGGTGAGTCTAGTAGCTATTTTATTTCGGGTGGTTATACCGATCAGGCTGCCTTTATTGAGGGAGACACATATAAGAGATATAACTTGAGGATAAACCTTGAAACGGATATTACTGATTGGATGAAGATTGGTACCCAGACGTTCGTTTCGGTTGGAGATTATTCAGGGGTGGATCCAGGACCAGATGTGATTTTCCAAGCTCAACCATGGGCTCCTATCTATGATGACCAGGGTGAAATAATAGCTCAGCCAGATGGTTCATGGATCAATCCTTACTTGAGACTCAATAGGGAAGATGTCGATATTGATGTGAATTTGTCAAGTGTGCTCTTTACCCAAATTAAGCTACCCATCAATGGACTTACTTACAGATTGAATTATGCGAATAACTATCGAACTACAGACAGACGTTTCTTTGATCCAAATGCAAATAATTTCACAGGATTAGCATACCGACAGGATGGAAAACAATGGGACTGGACTTTTGACAATATTGTCAATTATTCCAGGACTTTTAATTCAGTCCATAACGTAGCGGCTACTTTACTATATGGAGTCGAAGAAAGAAGACTTGATAGTTTTAGGGCTACAGCTCAAAATTTCGAAAATGATCTGCTTGGTTTCAATCTACTTGAGGCTGGAGATCCGGCACTTAATATGGTAAGATCAAATTTTGAAAGGGAAACCAGTCTTTATCAAATGGCAAGGGTATTGTACAACTACAAGCATAAGTATTACTTTACAGGTACTGTAAGAAGGGATGGATTCTCTGGTTTTGGAGAGGACAAAAAAATAGGTGTGTTTCCTTCTGTAGCACTGGGGTGGGTGCTTTCAGAAGAGTCATTTATGAAGACTTTGTCAGCCATTGATTTTTTGAAACTTAGAGCTTCTTACGGTCAATCTGGTCGTAGAGGTGTAGATCGATATTCAACCCAGGCGAAGGTAAGTTCTGGTCCAAGCTATATTTTTGGAGATGGAGGCAGTGCAAGCATTGGGCAAAGTGTAGCTTCTATTGCCAATACTTCATTAGGTTGGGAAACCACCACCGGCACCAATTTGGCAATTGATTTCGGAATATTTGGTTCAAGAGTATCAGGTTCCCTGGAATATTACTCCAATGTGACAAATAATATCATTTACGATATTGAGATTCCTGAGATAACTGGCTTTAATAGTGTTAACACTAACATTGCCGAAGTTTCAAACTCAGGAGTGGAATTGATGTTAAACGGAAGGGTATTAGATAATGGACCGCTAAAGTGGGATATTTCATTCAACTTCAACCGACTGAGAAATAAGATTGAATCAATTATTGGGGCAGATATAGATGAAGATGGGATAGAAGATGACCTTGTTTCCAGCGAATTATTTATAGGAGAACCTCAAAATGTCATTTATGATTATGAGATCGTGGGGATGTGGCAATTGGAGGATGAGGAAAGCGGTGAAATATGGGATGGTTTCCTCCCGGGCACGTATAAGCTGAGGGATATTAATGGAGACACTGCTATTTCTTCATTGGATGATAGAAAAATTCTCGGATATAAAGATCCATCATTCCGATTTGGCATTGGAAATACCCTTAGCTATAAAAATTTCGGCCTTTACTTCTTTATTAATTCCATCCAGGGGGGTAAAAATTATTATATGGGCAATGACGCACCACATGCAACCAGTCGATGGAGTAATAGGGATCAGTTAAGTTATCTGAATGTACCTAGTGGTGCCTGGGATTACTGGATGCCAGAGAATCCAAATGCAAAATACAGAAGATTAGATAATGGTGGTTCATACGGAGGTACTCCTTATAGCCAGCGAAGTTTTGTGCGGTTACAAGACGTTTCTTTGTCGTACAATTTGCCAACATCATGGTTAGAAAAGTTGCGGATACAAAGTGCCAGGATAACCGTAAGCGGTAAGAACCTGCTTACCTGGACCGATTGGATAGGAGTGGATCCGGAAACTGGTACCGGTTTTGTACCTGGAAGACCTCTTCTACGGTCATACACAATGGGTTTGGATGTTAAATTTTAAGGGTAAAAAAATGAAAAATCTAAAATATATATTAACAATTATTCTTGTAACCGCACTTGGTTTAGTATCGTGTGATGAGGAAGCATGGTTAAAAGAGCAACCGTATAGTTTTTATTCCCCTGAAAATTCCTACTCTACACCGGAGGGGATTGATCAGGCAGTGGTCCAATTATATGAAAATGTGGCAACAACGCTCTATCGAGGAAATGGGGAATATAATATAGCATTCATGTATACTACAGATGTGGGATATGATGCTCTCGCTACCAATCATGCTCTGAATTCGTGGTCGGATGCTATCAATCCCGAGACCGATGCAGTTAGTTTTTTCTGGAAAAATATGTATAGTATTATTTTCAATGCAAATACTATTTTGAATCGGATCCAGGAAGTAGAATACAATAACGAGGAGAGAAGAGTACAGTCCATTGCCGAAGCAAAATTTTTCCGAGCTTTTGCCTACAAATATCTGAATAGACTGTACGGGGGGGTACCGCTTGTTTTGGAGGAAATTTCTTCACCTCGTAGAGATTTTGTCAGAGCATCAAATCAGGAGATCATTGATCAGATCATCATGGATCTGACCGAAGCAGTAGTTGATCTGCCAAATACTGATGAAGTAGCCGATGGAAGAATCACAAAGGGAGCAGCCAATCATTTGCTATCAGAAATTTACATTGTTAATGGAGAGTATAACAAGGCGGTTGCAGCCGCCACCGAAGTGATTGATAATTCGGGTTATGCCTTGATGACGAGTAGATTTGGTTCCAGAATCAGTGAGCCAGGTGATGTTTATTGGGATCTTTTTAGGAGAGGCAATCAAAACAGAGGTTCCGGTAATACAGAGGGCATCTGGGTGATGCAATATGAATACAATGTAACCGGAGGAGGTGATGGAGATCAAATGCCTAGATTTATCCTGCCAAATTACAAGAACCTTAAGACCGATGATGGTCAAAATGCTTTCCTTGGACCAATGAATCAAATGGGAGGCCGGGGTATTGGCTGGTGGGCTGCATCCGATTACATGTTAAATCAGGTGTGGGCAAGCTCTGCTAATGACATGCGAAATTCGCAGTACAATATCATTAGAGATATTCAGGTAAATAATCCGTCCTCTGCCTATTTTGGACAAATGCTCATTGCTGATGGAACCATTAGTAATTATAATAATAAATATAATAGATTCTGGTCCGCACTTTTTGTTAAGGCAGGACCCATCAACAATTTTCCCGAGGAAGTAATTCAAGATCTTGCAACTGGAGTGACCACAGGTAGTGCGAATCATTCGTTCAGGGATCGCTATATCATGAGGCTGGCAGAGACTTATTTATTACGAGCCGAAGCTTATCTGATGCTGGGTGACCAGGGAAATGCGGCAGCAGATATTAATGTGGTACGGGACAGATCAAATGCTGATCCGGTTGCGGCTGTAGATGTTGATTTTGATTACATATTAGATGAGCGAGCAAGAGAGCTTTTCCTGGAAGAACATAGGCTTTTGACACTATATAGGATGAACAAACAGCTCGAAAGAATTAGGGTTCATAATCCAATGTACAATGGAACGTACGCCGATAATCAAATTCTGGAACACCAAAACCTTTGGCCGATTCCAGCTTCTGAAATTCAAAAGAATACAGAAGCTGTATTAGCCCAAAACCCTGGATATGCAGGGGGTGAATAATTTTTAGAAAACGGTTCCTGGATTATTTTTCCAGGGACTGTTTTAATTCAATATACCCGACAGATTATTTCAATAATTTGAGTTCAATGCTTTGCATAAAACCATTGAATGAAAGTCGTGAAGAGTTCCGTTAGATAAGATAACTTCCAATTCCGGATTCAGATTAATTAGATAAAGAAACTATTGAAAGCCTTAGAAATTACAGAGCCGGGGGTAATCAATTTGGTAGATCGTCAGCCTCCCAGATGCGGTCATAATGAAATCCTGCTGAAAATCAAATATATTGGTTTCTGTGGGTCGGATCTGAGTACCTACCTGGGTAAAAATCCCCTTGTCAATTATCCAAGGATACCTGGTCATGAAATATCAGCCGTTATTGAAGAAATTGGACCTGGAGTTCCTGAAAAGTTTAAGGTAGGAGAGCATCTAACCGTGGATCCTTATACCCATTGCGGCCATTGTGCATCTTGCCGGAGGAAACGTTTCAATGCCTGTAAATATAATCAGACGCTTGGTGTTCAACGGGAGGGTGCCATGAGTGAATATTTTGTAATTCCCTGGCAAAAAGTATTACAGCATAATGGATTGAATGATTTTCAATTGGCCCTGGTTGAGCCTCTGACGGTTGGATTTCATGCAATTGACAATGTGGCGGTTACAGATATTGATACCGTGATGATACTGGGATGCGGTATGATCGGTACGGGAGCTATCCTAAGGGCTATCTTGCGGGGTGCAACTGTGATAGCGGTTGATATTGATGATCAGAAATTGGAAATCGCCTCCAGACTGGGAGCTCAGTATACAATCAATTCAAAGAAAAAAGAGCTCCACCAGGAGTTGGAAACGATTACGCAGGGTTACGGTCCGTCTGTGGTAGTAGAAGCTGCGGGAAGTCCTGCTACTTATCGTACTGCCATTGAGGAAGTGGGGTTTGCTGGCCGGGTTGTTTGTATTGGATACACTACCCAGGAAGTGACATTTCCAACTAAGCTATGGGTCCAAAAGGAACTGACCATCCTGGGATCAAGAAATGCTAATCCAGGTGATTTTGAAGCCGTGATCAAATTTCTGCAGACAAATAATCTGGATGAAAAGACACTTGTCTCCAAAATTGTAAACCCGGATGAAGCGGGAAATGCGATGAAGCAGTGGTCGGAAATCCCTGGAGATATATTAAAGATTCTGGTAAAATTTGATTGATATGAAACTTTGCACTACACTCCTTATTTTGAATATACTCATAATGGCCTGCAAGCCAAAAAAGGAGGAATACTTCACATCAGGATTTAAGGCAATGGAAGTGACAGATTCATCCGCACTTATCTGGACAAGGCTTTATGAGCAGAATAAACCTAATCCGGTAGTACATAAAAAAACACACTCCCATCCTAGTTACCCAATTGATTTTAATGAGAATATGTCTCTTGATTCGGTGGATGGAGGGGTTAGAGGGACAGCAGGGGAATTAAAATTCACAATATCAAGTGGATCCAACGTATTTGAATCTCCATGGATAAAGGTGACAGAGGAAGATGATTTTACGGCCAGTTATCTGTTCAATTCTTTAAAGGCAGTTAATGAATATGATGTAACTGTGGAATCGAAGGAGTCAGGACGCAAAATCTCAGGAGAATTTAGGACAGCTCCTAAACGAAATGATGAATCAGCAATTCATTTTACTGTGTCCACCTGTCAATTTTTCTGGAGCTTTGATGACAGCATCAGAGGGTTCAAAGTTTATGATGCCATGAACGGGATGAATCCTGACTTTTTTGTTCAGACCGGGGACTACGTCTACTATGATAGAAAGGGTCCAGAGGCTAAAGATATCCCTACAGCACGACACAAATGGCATGCCATGGATTCATGGAAATCACTGGTTGATTTTCACCTGGTGGTCCCCATGTATATGATCAAGGACGATCATGATCTGCTCAAAAATGATATCAGTGATCAGTCTGAATCATATGGAAAAATATCTTGGAATGATGGATTAAAGTTATGGAGGGAAAATGTCCCTTTAAGGAGTGAACCCTACCGGACATTTCGATGGGGAAAAGACCTTCAGATCTGGCTGGTAGAAGGACGGGAATTCAGGTCTTTTAACAAAATGGAAGACGGTCCCGGCAAAACGATTCTAGGTACCCAACAAAAATCCTGGTTAGAGCAGACACTAAAGGAATCAGATGCCACTTTTAAAATCTTATTTTCAGCAACTCCGATTATTGGGCCAGACAGCAAAAATAAAAGGGACAACCATGCCAATAAGAGTTTTCAAACTGAAGGTGATTGGATGAGAGAAATGCTCTCACAAATAGATAATGTTTACATCATCAACGGTGATCGTCACTGGCAGTACCATTCGGTTGATTCTGCCACACAAGTCAATGAATTTGGCTCTGGTCCGGTGAGCGATTCACATTCCCAGGGCTGGGATCAGGACGATGTGAGGCCCCAGCATCGTTTTTTGAGGGTGAATGGTGGTTTCTTGGGAGTGAAAATAACCAGGGAATCCGGCCAGCCGGAAATTGAATTTACACATTACGATGTAGATGGCAATGAAGTTTATTCAGCTGAATTCCAGTCTAATTTATAACCCATATGAAGGTCAAGTTTCGATTAGTTGGATTATTATTTTTTATTGGAGTGACATTTCAGAATTGTCAAAAAAAATCCATTGATGTTTATCTAATAGGGGGGCAATCCAATGCCACTGGACAAGGATATATTGCGAACCTGCCTGAAGGTTTTATGATTAATCAACAGGTTCTTTTATTTCATTCTGATTTGTTGGAAGGAGGAGTTCCTTACAAATGGCAGCCGCTTTGTCCAGCTTCTGAAGATTCTCAAAAATTTGGGGTGGAGCTATCACTGGGAAATACACTGCAGGAATTTTATCCAACTAAAAAAATAGCATTGATAAAACATGCTTATTCCGGAAGTAGTCTTTACAAAGATTGGAATCCGGGAAATGACTCAAATGATTCTCTGAATTTTGGGAAACAATTTAAATTCTTTTTGAAAACGGTCAATAAAGGTTTGACTTTACTAAGAGAGCAGGGGTATGTCCCTGAAGTCAAAGCCATGTTTTGGCAGCAAGGTGAAAAAGATGCACGTGACAACGCAGGGATTGAAAATTCCAAAATATATGGAAATAACCTGAACCATTTCATTCACCGCGTGCGAGCTCAGTTTGAAGCTGAAAGTATGCTGTTCTTATATGGCTATGTACTACCCGTACCATTGGAAAGGTATATTGGAAGGGAGGAGGTCCGCCACGCCCAATCGAAAGTTGACCAAAATTCAGGACACCGTTTGGCTGTTGAAAATGCCTTTGTTATTGAAACTGATGATTTACCGCTGAGGTTTGATGAACCAAACTCGCCGTTTCCGGATGACAAGGTGCATTTTAATACTTATGGGATTTTAGAATTAGGGAAAAGATTTGCAGAGAAATATATCAAAGAGGGATGAAGGCCATTGAGCTACTGAGAAAATCGATATATGGAAAGTAATACCTCCGATATAGGTTAAAGATCAACCAATTTTTGATTTAATTCAATGCATTGCACTAATTATTAACTGTTACAACAAGTATTATCTATCTGATCTTCTGAAATTGAAAACAATAAACACATTATAACTACTCATGAAACTTCGATACCTATTAAGCTTACTTTTCACGTCGTTTTTTCTAACCCATTCATTTAGTCAGGGATTTACAGACGCCTCAACCTTTGGGTTTTCACCAGATGCTACCGGCGTAGCAAACGTTGAAGCTCTTCAAAAAGCAGTTGATCAAGGTGGAACTATCATTGTGAGTAAACCTGGAACTTACAAAGTAGCAGGAACAACCTACATTGGAAGCAACACTTCTCTGGAATTTGGTAAAGGGGTTGTACTTCAGAAAGTGGATGAGGTTGGTGCATTTACACATGTGCTTTTGAATAAGGGTGCTTTGACGAGAACCTACGATGAGCATATTTCTGTGAAAGGTTTGCATGTCAGTGTAAATGGTGTTGTGAAGAGATTCAATGAGGTCTTTGGACTGAGAGGGCAGATAGCTTTTTTCTATGTGAAAGATTTGAGGATTGAAGGATTCAGGTGCTATGATATTGAAGGAGTTCAATTCAGCATACACGTTTGCACTTTCGAGGATTTGCTGATCGATGATACCATTCTGGTTGGTAATAAAGATGGCATTCATTTGGGTCGGGGCAACCGCTTTAGAATATCCAATGCAACCTTCAAAACCCTGGACGATGCACTGGCGCTGAATGCCCACGACTATGCCACCTCCAACCCAGAAGTGGGCTGGATCGAGAACGGGATCATTGAAAATTGCCATGACCTGAGTTTGGAAGGTCAACCTTTGGTTGGTTATTTCTGCAGAATTTTGGCCGGCGGCTGGGTCGACTGGAAAGAGGGATTAGAACTCCAAAATGCGGATGCAGTTGTCACTGGTGGAAGGATTTATCGTGTTGATGGTATAGGAAATGACGGCAAGCCTCTCAAAAAAATATGGGTAACCAAAACAAGACCAACACACAGAGAAGGAACGGTCGAGCTAGATGGAATCAAATGGGTGATGATGCAGGAGGATGTTCAGTATACTGCAGGTGTTCGCAATGTGGTTTTTAGAGACATCTTTTTGGAAAAGCCTCGTAGCACTTTCTCCATTCATTTTGATAATAGTAGTTGGAGTAGATCCTATTATCCCGATGCTGAGATCCCTGAACAAAAGAAATTATTGTTTGATAACATCACTGTATTGCATGATGGAGAACTCCCTTTTGTCAAAGTAAATACCCCTGTAGATGCGTTTACTATAACCAATTGCAGTCTAAGAAATTCAGGGATACTGTTCCATGGCAAAAAAGGCTATGTACCTGATTATGGAAAGACTTATGTGAATTTTTATGGAAATACTTTAAATAAAAAAGGAGAGATGAATTTTCTCGAAAATAGAGTACCTGGTAAGGAAGTTATCCTCTACACAGCTAATAATGTTGAATTGTTTGAGGATTTCAAGGCTGTAATCAATGAAGGCGATGGCAAATTTAAAATAGAGTCTGATTTATCAGGATTGAAATAATTACAAGCAATTTATTCGGGATGAGGCTCAAGCCAAAACATTTTCTGTTATTTCTATTGATGCTATTCATTTCAATTTTTGTAATTGATTTGATCAGAATAACTAGTTACAAGACTATCACTAAACGTGGGGATGGTATAAAATCCGAACAGGATCAGGTCTATTATGAGTTGGTAAATGGTTCTGATTCTATTGACTGGAATCGCCTTGACGGCACACTTGAATATATATCCAATGAATTTGATTGCGCTGATTTCCGGCTTGTTAACTTAATAAGAATCCTATACGAGTTTGGAGATCAAGTTCCCTCAGACTATTTATCAAAGATTGAGAAAGTTCTTTTCAATTTTCGCTACTGGTGGGACGAACCAGGTCAAAACTCTATGTGCTACTGGAGTGAGAATCATCAGATTCTTTTTGCCTCAGCTGAATACTTAATTGGCAATAAATACAAAGACTCAATATTTCCCAATAGCGGATTAACGGGTAGTCAGCATATGGAAAAAGCAAAGAGAAGAGCGCTGGACTGGATGGAAATGCGGTGGAAGTACGGTTTTACGGAATTTTATTCAGAGGTGTATTATAAGGAAGATATTGCTGCCCTGATCAACTTGATTGATTTCTCAGATGATGAAGAACTTGTGAAAAAGGCTCAGATCATCATGGACCTGCTTTTTTATGATGTTGCTTCACAAAATATCGATACCAAGTTTGTCAGTACGACTGGACGCGCTTATGAAAATAGTCGAAAAGGTATCTATAGTCACCTCGGAGGTTTGACAAATCACTATTGGGGTGATGGTGGGAAAATTGGAGCAGGAATGTTATTCGGAATGATGGTCACAAACAACTATCAACTCCCGACGGTAATTGCTGAAATAGGGAAGGACACTTCGGAAGTGATCATCAAACAAAGTAATGGTTTGGATATAATGGAGCTAAAAGATGAAGGTTATTTTGGAACGGATACCAGAAGTATGATGATGCAGTGGGGGATGGAAGCCTTTACCAATCCGGAGATAGTAAGGAATTCTATGACCCAGGTACGAAGAAGCCATATGTTTTCCAATGCATTTCTTGGGGACTTCAAACTACTGGACTTTACCCTCGTAAAATGGTTGCATTTAGAACCCTTAATAGTGGAGATTCTCAATCCTCAATCTAATGGGGTCGCCATTCAGAGGGCCAATACCTATACCTATAAAACAGCAGACTATTCCATGTATACAACACAGGCATATCATCCGGGTACGTATGGGGATCAGCATCACGTTTTTGGAGTCACTTTCGGGGATCATTTTGCAGTTTATCACAGCCATCCGGCATTGGAAAAAGGCCAAAAAAAACAGTCACCTAATTACTGGGTAGGCTATGGGCATCTGCCACATTCAGTACAAGATCAAAATATTAATCTTTCAATTTACAATCTTCCGGAAAGCAAGGGAATAATGGAAATGGACCTATTGGACTATACCTATGCATATTTCCCGAAATCCAAATTTGATTCGGCATTTATTGATGGAAAATATGCTTTTGGGAAAAAGGATGATGCCTATTGTGCTTTTATTGGGACTGATGTTTTTAAGTTCAGAGATGAAGCCATGGATGACATTATTCAAGAAGGGAAAAAGACCTTCTGGATAGCGGAAGTGGGATCGAGAGGTCAGGATGGTTCATTTGACCAATTTATAAATCGTGTTCGGAATAATGAAGTAGATTTCAATCCCGAAACGCTTGAATTGGCATATTACTCGAAAGGCAGAAAGATGGAGCTAACCTATTTGAGCGACTTTAAAATTGATAGTGAACCTGTCCCTATTGAATACAACCGATATGCTGCTCCGTACGTGCATGGAGAAAGGAAGGACAGTACCATTACATTTAAATTAAATGAATATTCTTTGTTTTTGGATTTTTATGGCATGAAAAGAAATTCTTCATCCCTTGTCAGATAAATTGTCATTGGACACTCCGGTATTGTCCACAGACGAGTAAAAACTTTGAAGTGATGCATGAGTTCAATAATTTAAATTTTCTAAAAATCCTGCATTTTTTTTAATTTGTGTAAAAATACACTCATTATAGTGGTCTGTTTTAGATGAGAGTCAAAGCTAGACATTAGCCCAAGCCGAATGGCTTTACGCTAGGATTTACTAAAATGAAGATCTTAAAGAGCCACATTTTGGCGGAAGTATGAGAAATCAGGATTCTTCTACATTATTATTCAGGCGCATTTACGGAGACCACTTCGAAGATCTCTTTGTCTATGCCAAAGCCATACTGAAATCAACAGATATGGCCAAGGATGCCGTGGAAGAAGTCTTTGTCAACCTATGGGAATCCGGAATGGATCTGAGTAAGATCAAGGAAATCAAAGCCTATCTGCTGGTCTCTGTTAGAAACGAATGCTACAAGCTGGCCTACAAGGCTTCAAACTTCGACGAACTTTCAGATGTTGGGAACCTGACCAATATTGATAAGGTGACACCTGAGGAGGTCATCATCGAAAAGGAATTGTTGGCTGTTATCAATCAAGCGGTGGCCGCCCTACCCGATCAATGCAGGCTGGTTTTCGAGATGTCAAGGAATCAGCAGATGTCATACAGGGAGATCTCAGTTGAACTTGGAATTTCCACTTCTGTGGTAGGCACTCAAATCACGAGGGCTATCCGATCTATCCAGGAAAAGGTGGAGAACCATTTTGGAGATGAGGGTTACCGTTCTCATTTGGCTTCTTTTATCAATGTACTGGTGGCATTGGTCTGAGATCAATATTTTCCGATCATTATATTATGATAATTTCAATTATTTCCAATTTTCATTGGATTGAGGCCTGTTCTTATACTAAATTCTTAATCTCATTATAAATTTTTAAAGAATCTGTATGTAAAAGAGAGTCGGGATTACTCTGTAGAGTAAAGCAGAATACAAACCATGTCTGATATATCAGAAGTTGTAGTTAAGTATTTGAAAAGCGATATGACGCTTGAGGAGCAGCACAAGTTATCACTTTGGCTTGATCAGCATCATAAAAATCACGAAATACTACGCAATATTGAAAACTATTGGAAATACTATGGTGGAGATAATGTCAGTGCTAAAAAGGAAGTGGAAGATCGGATTTTTGAGCGACTGCAACTAAAAGAACCGCCAAAAACACGTACAGTGCTCCTCAATCCATGGTTAAAAGTAGCAGCTATGCTGGTAGTTGCTCTGGCAGCTATATTCAGCATTTATAAGTTATCATTTACAGATACTCCTGAGGCAGTACAGACCGTACTCCTCGAAAAGGTGGCCTTGCCAGGTCAAAAAATCACAACAGTATTGCCAGATGGAACGAAAGTGAAGTTAAACTCCGGTTCCAAGTTGATTGTCCCGGAAAAGTTTGATAGTGACAAGAGAGAGATAAAGCTAACAGGAGAAGCTTTCTTTGATGTGACCAGGGATCCTTCAAGACCATTTATTATCCATACCGAAAAATTGGATGTGGAAGTGCTGGGTACTTCTTTCAATGTACGGGCTTTCTCTGCTTTTGAAAGCCTGGTAGCAGTAAAAACCGGGAGGGTAAAAGTAAAGTCACAGGGAAATGAATCAGTAGAATTGGTCCCTGATCAGATGGTATCAATGATGGAGGATGGGCATATCTCCGAGGTAATGGCGGTGAATGACCAGGTATTTGGATGGGTAGATAAGGAACTCATCTTCAGGAATAATCAAATAAGCGAAGTGATTCACACCATTGAAAACTGGTACGGTGTGACTATAGACATTAATAAAAATAATCTGTCAGACAAGCCATACACGGCCAGGTTTGTGGACCCGGCACTGCCTGAGGTAATGACCAGTCTTTCAGAATTGTATGAGTTTAAATATCTGATAGATGATGGAAAAGTAATCATTAGATAATTATATAAAAGAAAAAAGGAGAGCGAGTTGTCTCTGGAAAAGTCCTCGATCTCCTTCTGTAACAGTTTTAGTATTTAATCCCAAAACCGTATGAAAGCAAATTTACACAAAATTGTAATTCGCATGTC
>PAIY01000064.1 GCA_002704825.1 Phycisphaeraceae bacterium | reverse complement strand
TTTTATTGTATCCATGAATGGAAACAAGGTTCGAGTACTCGGTACATCATTTAACATCAGATCATATCCGAAGGATAGCTTGATACAGGTGTCTGTGGCGACAGGAAAAGTGTCCTATACCATACCTACAGGGGAGTCTGTCATTCTTAACCCTGATCAGGGTGCAACCCATGATTTAACAAAAGGTAGTCTGGTAACAGATCATGTAGACAAACTACAGGCATTTGGATGGAAAGACAATATCATTTATTTCAGGAGTGCAACCTTTGAACAGGTGTTATTAGAGCTGGAAAGATGGTATGGTGTAGATATTGCGGCAAAGGGAAATTACCAGCAAATAGGGAAGTTTTCAGGGGAATTCAGAGATGAGACATTGTCTCAGGTACTGAATGGGCTTTCCTTCATTTACAAATTTGATTTTAAAATAGAAGGGACCAGTGTAACCCTTAATAAAATATAAACCCTAAACCAATCTATATGAAATGAATACCTTTTTTTAATTAAAAAACCCACAATCCTGCACACTCGTCAAAATGTTTCAGGTCGTGGGCTGCAAGTTTTCACTAATAATGAATTAATAAAAACATGACTTTATGAATACAAATCTACGTCAAATACTAATCAAAATGTCAAAAATTTGCATTTATGGCATGATTGTACAGATCTCCGCCTACTCGTTTGCTTTTGCAGTAAGCAGTAGGGCGCAAGATAAAAGTGTAAATGCTATTCAAGTTCAACTGGATCTTAAAAGCCCGGTTCAACTAGAGAAGGTGTTTAAGCAGATTGAGAAATCAACGGATTTCCATTTCTCGTATGTGGATGAACAACTGAATTCTTCATCTTATGCTGTAGACATCAATAACAGTCAAATCTTACTGGGGGATTTATTGATGAATATTTCCAGACAAACAGACTTATCCTTCAGAAGAGTAAATGATCACATTTTCATTGCCAAAAAGGAGGAAGGAATAGAGCCTATAGTTGAAGATATTGAGATGGCATTGAAAATAACTGGAAAGATCACAGATGAAAAAGGGGAACCACTTCCAGGAGCGACTGTTTTGGAAAAGGGGACAACAAATGGAACCACAACAGATCTTGATGGAAAATTCCAATTAAATTCTTCTGAAAATGCTATTCTGGTTATTTCATTTGTTGGATATGAGACTAGAGAAGTCTCAGTTAATAATAGATCGGTGATAGATGTCCAATTAGGTGTGGATTCGGAGCAACTGGAAGAAGTTGTGGTTGTTGGATATGGTACACAGAGAAAATCAGATGTTACTGGCTCACTTGTATCATTATCAAGAGATGATTTTGATAAACAGCCTATCACACGGATAGACCAGGCACTTCAGGGGCGAACGGCAGGCGTGCAGGTTACTCAGAGTAGTGGGGCACCTGGGTCTGGTTACAAGATTCGCATCAGAGGTGTGAATTCAATTAGTGGCTCAAATAATCCATTATATGTAATTGATGGGATGGTTGTAGGTAGTATTAATTCCATGAATATCAATGATATTCAATCGATGGAAGTATTGAAAGATGCCTCCGCCACAGCGATCTATGGGTCTAGAGGAGCAAATGGGGTTGTTCTTATTACCACAAAAAATGGGAATAAAGGCCCGGTTAAGATGGATTTTGATGCTTTCTACGGGGTATCAAATATTTCCAGAAGATTGGATATAATGAGTGCTGCTGATTTTGCTGAGGGAGTAAATGCATCAGATGGTTTTGAAGTTTTTACAGATGAAGAAATTGCAGACCTAAGAGCCAATGGCGGTGAAGATTGGCAGGATAGAGTGTTTCAAAATGCTATGTTTTCCAACTATCAATTATCCTTGAGTGGAGGTAGCGATGATGTAAACTATTATATCTCCGGAAATATTAGTAATCAGGAAGGTGCAGTTATTTCCCAGGATTATAATCGTTATTCATTTAGATCTAACCTAAATGCCAAAATGAATGAGAAAATGGATTTAGGATTAAACTTGTACGGTAGCCGTGAAGAAAGAGACGGGAGGGTAGCATCTATTGCAAATGCAGCTACTTTTGATCCTTCTACTCCTGTTTATGATGAAAATGGAGATTACAATTTCGTCAGTTTGAAGAATGTTGCAACTGCTAAACTTAACCCTGTTTTAGAAGCGAACGAAAGTATTAGGGAAAATTACAGAAATCAATTGATTGCCAATGGATTTTTCAACTTCAGTATTACGGATGACTTGGTTCTTAATATATCAGGAGGTTTAGAACAGCTTGAAATCACAAACAATGATTACAATCCTATCATTTTTGGGGTAGGCAAGGCGGAAGTGCAGAGAACTAGCATTTCAAGGTTTCAGAATACGAACCGGCTAACCTATACAAAGCGGTTAGAAAATCACCGGATTCAGGTTGATGCCATTCATGAACAGCAGTACATAAAAAATAATGGAATGGCGGCTGAATCAGAACAGTTTTTTTCTGATGTGACTACTTATAAGAATCTTGCGCTTGGCGGAATTCAAAACAATGATAACAGTTTTAGAGATGAAAGTTTGCAATCATTTGTTGGTAGAGCTAACTATTCATTCAGGAATAAATATTTGGTTACAGGTACCATACGGGCAGATGGATCGAGTAAGTTTAGAGAGGATCAACGTTGGGGCGTTTTTCCTTCTGGATCATTTGCTTGGAAGATTTCAGAGGAAGGTTTTCTACAAAGTGTAGAAGTGATCAATAACTTGAAACTGAGGGCCAGCTATGGGATAACAGGTAGTCAGGCGATTAGTGCTTTAGCAACAAGAGCACGAGGTGTTGTTGGAACTGGGTATAATTATCCTTTTGACGGCGGAACGGCCACGGTTGGTATTGCTCCATCCAATAGGATTGCAAACCCTGACTTAACATGGGAAGAAACAGCCCAGACAAATTTTGGGGTTGACGTTGGGATCTGGACTTCCAGGGTAAATTTTTCCTTTGATTATTACAAGAAAAACACAACTGATTTATTGTTGGATGTTGTATTACCACAATTTGTGGGAGCGAATACGATTACACAAAATGTCGGGGAGGTTGAGAACCAGGGATTTGATATTGCATTGAATCTAATACCTGTTGAAACTGATGATCTTGTGATAAATACATCTTTCAATGTATCAAAGAATAGTAATAAGGTGATTTCCCTGTATGGAGATGCTGAATCTATCGAGGTAGGCCAACCGTATGTTAATTTTTTAGCTACACAGGTAAGGGTAGGTCAGCCAATCAGTAGCTTTCAGGGTTACAAATTTGATGGCGTTTATCAATTAGGTGAGGAAGATCTGGCGTCAGATTATAACCGCCAGGTAGGTGACGCTAAATATGTTGATGTAAATGAAGACGGGATCATCAGTAGTGATGATATTACACTCATTGGGAATGGAAATGCCGATTTTACCTGGGGATGGAATACGACAATTAGTTATAAGTCATTTGATTTAAATGTTTTGTTTGTAGGATCTCAAGGGAATGATGTGTACAATTTTACCAGAGGTATTCAAATGGGTCTTGGGTCCGGAATTTTCCATGCTGTACATCAGGATTTCATGAATCGATGGACCCCTGAGAATCCAAGTAGTATTCCTTCTGGGTATGATGGTTATCAACTCTTATCAAGTCAATTTTTGGAAGATGGTTCATACACAAGGCTTAAAAATATAAGTCTGACATATTCATTTGATAATTTATTTAGTGACACTAGGAGATCATTGCAGGTTTATGCGAGTGCAGAAAACCTTTTGTTGATAACTAACTATACCGGATATGATCCCGAACCATCCAGTTCCAGGGATTCAGATGTCGATTTGGGGATCGACTGGAATGCATATCCTGTTCCCAGATCCTTTACAATAGGTGTCAGAGCTAAGTTTTAATTATTAAAAAGAGTTATCATGAAATACATAAATAGATCAATTACGAAGTTTATAGGCTCATTAGCACTGTCCTTCGTTTTTACAGCGTGTGTTGATTTGGAAGAAGATGTAAGTAGTTTGATTTCAGTTGAAACACTGAAAACGGAAGGAGACATTACGGCTGCTTTGGCCCCAATGTACAGGACTTTGCAACATACATATAGAGATGCTGCTTACCTAAGAGCAGCAACTTTTGGAGCTGATGATATTACCACCTGGTGGGCTGGAAATAAAGAACCAATCAGAGTATTTGATAGGTTTGATTATGGTAGTGGAGAAAATGCTGACAATTCATGGTTGGTTGTTGGCTGGACAGGTATGTGGGATGTGATATACATTGCTAACAACCTAATCGATGGATTGAAGGCTTCGGAGGCGTCTGAAGAGATTGTACAAATCGCTGATGGGGAAGCCAGGTTTATGCGAGGCCTCTGTTACTTTAATCTAGTAAGAACGCATGGAGGAATGCCGTTGATTTTAGACGGACACAATCCAACAGGTGAAGAGTCGCGGGCGACCGTCCTTGAGACCTATCAAGCGATTGAAAATGACTTCAAGCTGGCGGCAGATCAATTGCCCGGACCGGCAGAAGTGGGTCCTGGAAGGGTTTCCTCTGCAGCTGCAAAAACTGCACTGGCAAATCTTTATCTTACCTGGGGAGGCTGGCCTGTGAAAGACGAATCGAAGTATCAATTAGCAGCTACGACTGCCAAAGAGGTGATCGATCTGGGTTATTTTTCACTTCAGAATATCAATGAGTTGTGGACACTCCAGGGGCAGAATGGCCCGGAATCGATTTTTTCTGTCCAGTTTTCGGAGTCAGAGAACATAGTATCAAACTGGCCAAATGCCTTCAGTTTCCACGAAGCAGGTGGATGGTCAGATCTTTATCCTGAACTTCAATTTTTTAATGATTTCCCGGCTGGGCCAAGAAAAGATGTAACATTTAAAACCGAAATTCCACAACGGAAAGTAGTTGATGGAGTTTTGGTTGATAAGGACCCACCAACGGTACCTTTCGAGGAGTCTCAACGATTCCATCCAATGTACGGGAAGTTCACAGCAGCGGAAGTACTCGATCTGGGAAACAAGGTGGGTGGTTTCCGTGCAATAGAAATATTTAGGTACGCCGAAGTATTATTGACCTATGCAGAAGCTCAGGCTAGGGTTGGAGAGAATACAAGTTCAATAGAAGCCCTTAATCAGGTGAAACGACGGGCTGCAGGACTTGATCCTTTAACACCGGATGTTAACGTTGATGTAGTATCTGCCACACCAGATGAAATTGTTGAGGAGAGAGGATGGGAACTGGCTGGTGAATATGTTCGGTGGTTTGATTTGATCAGAACTGAGAAGGTAGAAGAAATTGCAGCAAAGAGAGATCCAAGTGAAAATGTACCGTTGAACAGGGAACCTACAAAAGCACAATACATTGCGCCTATTCCACTCGATGCATTTTTGAACGCAAGTAACATTGTTCAAAATCCAGAAGGATTTAAGATTCAATAAAGACTTCTGATAGTTAAAAAAAAGTGACACCATCATGATGATGGTGTCCTTTAATTCTTCATTAACATTCTTGTATATTATATGCTCTGGTTAAAAAAGCTTGCTTTTGTTGGGCTTATTTCATTCTCGTCTTGTCAATTTTTTGGTGAAAGCGATGAAGGGTCCGACAATGAATACCCAAATATTGTTATTATTTATTTAGATGATTTAGGGTATGGAGATGTAGGAGTACATGGAGCTACTGCATTTGAGACACCAAACATAGATCGGATAGCAGAAGAGGGTATCCAGTTCTTAAATGGATATGCATCATCTGCTACATGTACGCCGAGTAGATATGCCTTACTTACAGGAGAATATCCATGGAGGAAAAAAGAAGCTAAAATTCTCCCCGGAACAGCTCCTTTGATTATTGACTCCAGGCAAGTTACGATACCCGCGATGCTGAAGGAACGAGGGTATCATACAGGAATTGTTGGTAAATGGCACCTTGGTTTAGGGGATGGTAACATTGATTGGAATAAGAAAATTGAACCAGGACCGAACGAGGTTGGGTTTGATTATTCTTTTATCATGGCAGCGACGCAGGACCGAGTTCCTACTGTGTATATCAGGAACGGAAACGTTGTCGGCCTGGACCCCAAGGATCCTATTCAAGTGGATTATTCAAAAAACTTTGAAGGAGAACCAACCGCACTTACACACCCTGAATTATTGGAAATGGAGTGGTACGATGGTCATAATAATAGCATTGTTAATGGGATCCCCAGGATTGGTTATATGAAAGGAGGTAAATCGGCGCTTTGGAAAGATGAAGACATGGCAGATACTTTTCTATCGGAGGCAAAGCAATATGTCAAAGAACATAAAAAAAGTCCCTTTTTCCTCTACTATGCTCTGCAACAACCACATGTTCCAAGGACCCCCCATCCAAGATTTGTGGGTAGCTCAGGTTTGGGTCCAAGAGGGGATGTGATTGTAGAGGCTGATTGGTGTGTTGGTCAATTTATTAATATCCTTGAAGAGGAACAGCTTCTAGATAACACACTCATTATTCTATCCAGTGATAATGGTCCTGTTCTCAATGATGGATATTATGACGAAGCAGTTGAAAAATTAGGGGATCACACTCCCTGGGGACCGTTTAGGGGTGGAAAATACAGCTTATATGAGGCCGGTACTCATGTGCCTTTCTTTGCGTATTGGAAAGGAAAAATAGAGCCTTCTCAATCAAAAGCATTAATAAGTCAAATTGATTTGCTTTCATCGTTGGCAAAACTTGTTGGGAGTGAGGTGAGAGGACCAGATAGTCAACAGTTACTTGATGTTTTAATGGGTAAAAGTAATGAGGGCCGCGATCAGCTGATTATTGAAGCTACTTCCAGAACAGCTCTAAGGAAAGGGGATTGGGTAATGATACCTCCTTACCCAGGACCAGCAGTCAATGAAATGGTTGACATTGAATTGGGAAATAGTAATGACTACCAGTTTTATCACCTGGCCGCAGACACGGCGCAACAAAGAAACCTGGCAGAAATTGAAGGAGTGAAGCTTGAAGAAATGGTTTCAATTTTCAATAAGACAATGGCTAAAAGGGAGAACAGCAAATGAATTTCTTATTAAGACCAATAATATTTATTGCAATGACAACCTGTGGAGCCATGGCGGCTAATTCACAGTATAAATTTTTTACTCCGGAAGGAAGTTTTGCTATTGAGGTTTCCATGGAGAATACCAACCTTAAGCGCCTGCCTATTTATCGAAATGAAATCACTTCACTTTTGGTTGTTGATAATTATATTTTGGGAGGCACTACCGCAACAGATGACAGTTCCCCCTTTGTATTTACTGCTTCACTTAGTAAGAGAGAAGTAGTAGATATTTTGGATGTAAGTCGAATAGTTAAAAATCAACAGAAAATCAGTAGTGGTTTTGTTGAAGGAAATGAAGGTCAACATTATGTCGGAACAATTCCTCAATCGCTAAATGAGAGCGGGCATCTACTTGCGGTGCATTTGGAGATTGAAGGTGAAATAGAAATCAGAGATTTAGGCATTCCTGTACCAGGCGAAGGTGTTTATTCTCTGACAGGCGATGATTCCAATGAAACGCTTTATGGACTCACATATCCTTCAGGCTATTTCTTTTCATTTGATATCAAATCAGGAAGGGCTATAGTATTTGAAGAAACTGTGCCTTCCGATAAAGAAGTTAATTCACTCAAAGAACAGTTTTCTCTTCAACCGGATGATTATTTAAGCAGGGCGCTCATTCTCGATAGTAAAGGAAATGTTTATGGGAGTTTACCCTATGGGAAATTATTTTGTTATGATAGCAAAAGTGAAAGTATTATCGAATTAAATGTCGATTTGCCATTCGTTTGGGGACGACGATCATTAGGGCAGATACAATGCTGGCTAAAAACCAGGGAAGGAAGAATATATGGAGCCAATCGAGCTGATGGTCAGTTATTTGAATTTAAAGCGGAAACACATCAAATACTAAACCTCGGAAAACCCTTAATGTTTCCTGGAATTGATGGTCTTGTTCAGGGGGCAGATGGAAAAATATATGGGATCGGGGGAAGGATAAAAGGTTACACACATTTATTCAGTTATGATGAGGGTGAGGGGTTCATTGATTACGGTAATCCTCAATTTATGATGAAATCTCCTGGAATAGAGCAGGGAATAGAATGGCGTGGTTTTCAATTATCAACGATTACTACATCAGAAGATAGAAATTACATAGTAATGGGTGAAGGAGAATCTCTGAGCCAATTAATGGTTTTTTCAATCACTAAGAAATAATTTTATGAGACTTAAGATCAGCTTTTTTCTGGTTGGTATTTTCTTGTATCTTACCTCGAAGAGCCAGGAACAACCAATATCAAAAGAGAATATCCAATTTATTATGTATCCTGGTTTCCCGGAAGCTAATTCTACCTGGGGTGACATTGGATACAACGCTGAAACAAACTCCATATATATAGGCGTCACAAATCATAAGGATAGGATTGGGTTTTATGAATATTCATTAGAGAATGATCAAATGAAACTTAAAGGTTTCATTGATAAAATGGCTCATTTAAGAGAGTTTCAGTGGCAAGGTAAAATCCATACAAAAATTGTATTTGATAAGGAGGGTAATGCCTATTTCGGGACTGATGGGGGGGAATCAAGACAAGAATATTTGATGAATCATCCCTCAGGATATGTAGGAGGTTTTATCATGAAGTGGGATCCCAAACAAGAACTGATGATCAACTTGGGAATGCCCATGCCTTATGAAAGCATAAAGGATATAGAGATTGATGAGGAAACTGGAATATTATATGCAATAACTTATCCCCAGGCCCATTTCATAC
>PAIY01000063.1 GCA_002704825.1 Phycisphaeraceae bacterium | reverse complement strand
CTGACAGGTGCATATTGCCGCACACTTTACCAGATTTACCGGCACGACTCGAACAAAACATCATATCCGATTAAACAGTTTTTCATAAAATCCATCTACGGACTTGAATTAAGTGCAGTAAACGGGTTAAATATCAGTATTAAGAATCCGATCTGATGACTGACCAACCACGTCAGGCCCAACAAATACGGAAACTGACTCGCGACACTGTCTTTTTCAGACACAGTGATATGCAGCTTACGTCAGTTTTGAATCAGGGTCTGAGAAATGCACGGTTGCCGGTCAGGAGATAAAGGATCGGTTTTGATGTCGGGTGCGTTTGGATGGCAGGAAGTCACGCCAGACACATCCCCCAGCATGACAATTCAAAAGCTCCAGACACGCTGATGATGTTTCATCGGTTGTTTATATGCTTGTTACAGGTGTCCTGCGCTTCACGTGCAGAAAACCTGATTCGTCAAGCATGCAGGCTCTGTCCATTTGTCTTTGATTGGCAATGAAGCAGTGCCCACAAACGAAGACCCGTTAACGGTCTCTCGTGAAGTATTGGTTGTCGGGCCTGTATGCTCGTGACCCGTTTTGACAGACCGTTGTTCATGATGAACAACACGAAAAAGTGATGTAACGCACTATGAACGTATTCAATGGTATCTTCGAACAGGGCAAGAAATCGGATGGCCGTCTGCGCACACTCGAGAAAACGCTTATCACGGAGTCAACCGACCCGGTCCTGCCGTATCACCTGATCCAAAAATATGATCTCAAACCCGGCATGCGCCTCGAAGCCAAACTTGGTAAGCCCTTCGGCGGTGCCAATGCCAAGCAGAACAACAAGAACAACGGCCGAAACTATCGCAACAATCGCAATAAACCCAACAAGAAAATGGCCATCGCGCCCAATGCCCTGGTCGTCAAAGACATTCTCCAGATTGAAGGCAAAGACCCCGAAGCCTACTTCGAATCACTCAACGGCCGACGTTTCGAAGACCTCACCAGCATCGATCCGCAACCGCGTATCACGCTTGAATATCCCGGTTGTCCTGCAGCCTGTCGCTTGATCGACATGTTCTGCCCGATCGGTTTTGGTCAACGTGCGATGATCGTCTCCCCGCCCAAAGCAGGTAAGACGACATTGCTTCAGCAGATCGCCTTTGCCATCGAAAAGAATCACGACAACGCCGAAGTCATGGCATTGCTCATCGACGAACGTCCTGAAGAAGTCACCGACTTCCGTCGTAATGTGCCTTGTACCGTGCTTGCCAGTTCCAACGATCACACGACCGAGCAGCACGTCGCCCTGGCGGCCATTGCCATTGACCGTGCCCGTCGCAAGGTGGAGCAGGGACGTGACGTGGTGATCCTGCTTGACTCGCTGACACGTGTTGGTCGAGCCTTCAACAACGCACCGGGTTTGGCTAACTCAGGACGTGTACTCTCTGGTGGTGTGGATTCATCCGCACTGGCTATCCCCAAGCAGATTTTTGGTGCAGCCCGTAAATTCGAGGAGGGCGGCAGTCTCACCATCATCGCTACTGCACTTGTCGACACAGGCAGTCGTGGTGACCAGGTCATCTTCGAAGAGTTCAAAGGCACCGGCAACATGGAACTCATCCTCGACCGCTCCATCACCGAGAAGCGTGTCTTCCCCGCCATCAACCTCGCAGCCTCCGGCACGCGCAAGGAACACCTGCTCATGCCCGAAGCAGAGCTGGAGACGATTAATGCCCTGCGCCGTCGGTTATTGAACATGCCCCCTGTGCAACAGATCGAACAACTGCTCAAAGCATTGGAGCACTTCAAGACCAATGCCGACCTGGTGGGGTTGAATCAACCAGCGTAATGTTTTGTGAATCACATCACTCAGGCGAACCGCGGTGTGTCACAGCTGGATTGAGGTCTGGTCAAAAGGTTGTTAACTGCGCTGCTGGTATAAAAGATAACTTTCAATCTCAAACATCACTCTCAGAAGCATGCTGACGATACGCCATGGGTGAGCGTCCTTTGGTACGTTTGAAGCTTCGGCTAAATGCGTAGATGTCGGGATACCCACAAGCCATCGCACACTCACTGATTGGCATGTCGCTTTTGAGCAGAAGTTTGGTGGCGTTCTCCATTCGAATCCGTTCATGCATCGCCCGGACACCGCATTGGAACTGGTCAGAACAGAAACGTTGTAGATTGGTTCGACTCATCTGCATGTGCGCTGTGATCTGCTTGACGGTCAGTGATTGATCCTGATGCGTTTGGAGATAATCCAAGAGCTTTTGACGACGGATTTGTGTTTCGCCTTGCTGTGTTTGCGATAGCAGATTCAGACAATAGGTGTCAAAAAGATTGATTAACATCAACTCAGCTAACTCATCAAATAACAAGTGTGATGTCTGCAAATAATTGTGAAGTTGTGCAGGCAAGGTCACCGGTAATATGCAGGGTTGCGTGTAGGCCGTAATGATCCGATGGATCAGCCCGCGTTCGTCAGGTGTCGTGTGGAAGGTGATCGATAAATGAAGATCCGTCTTGCCGGTACGCAAAGCGTGTTGATGTCCTGGGGGCAGGATATGGGCATGACCTGTTGGGATGCGCTCCCAGCCGTTACCGGTGTCAACATGAAATTCACCTTCGATCACGTGATAAATCTGCAGGCAATCATGCTTGTGCATGGCCATGATCTGTCCGTGATGCCAGCGATTAAAACAGAAAGCCTGATAGGGCGACTTAACACTGAACTGGTGAGTCAGGTGGGATATTTTGCCAAAACTTGGGGACAATCCGCTATTTCCAATCTTTAATTGCAGCGTATAGTCATGTGACTTGAAAATGATTATGGGTCGATTGGCAAAAGAGTCAATCCCATGTGATGTGTCTGACATGAAAAAAGCTAACAGGTACAATCGCTCTGATCCGGAAAAGTAACAAGGGTATTGTGTTGGCTCAGAGAACAATAAAACACAGAATTAAAATCGGGCAGATCGGCATCGGACACAATCACGGTTCGGAGAAGATGGCAACCGTGCGCCGCTTGCCGGAGATTTTCGAGGTAGTGGGGGTTGTGGAGCCTGATCCACACTGGCGTCAGCAGCGCGGTGAGTTGCCGCAATACAAGAACCTGCCCTGGCTCACTGAAGAGCAGCTATTCAATACACCGGGACTACAAGTCGTGCTTGTGGAGTCCGATGTCCCTGATTTGGTGGCGACTGCAAAGCGGTGTCTGGAAGCTGGGTTTCATATCCACATGGACAAACCCGCTGGTTACGATCTGCTGGCCTACGCGGACATGCTCGACAATGCTCGCAGGAAAAATCTCACGGTTCAACTGGGTTACATGTTTCGAAGCAACCCCGCGGTGAAGCTTTGCCTGCAGTTTGTCAGAGAAGGTTGGTTAGGTAATGTCTTTGAAATCGACACCGTCATGAGTCGGCAGATGAGCCGGGACTACCGCAATTGGATGTCACAATTCAAAGGTGGCAGCATGTACATTTTCGGTTCACATCTCATTGACCTGATCGTTGCCATGCTGGGTAAGCCAGATCGCGTGACAACGTATTTGCAAAAGACACATCCTGAGTTGGATGATCTGGAAGACAACTGTCTTGCAGTGCTTGAATATCCTGAAGCTACGGCAACGGTGCGCTCTGCGGTGGTGGAAGTGGACGGTTTTCGACGTCGGCAATTGGTGGTCTGTGGTGATCAGGGAACGATGGAGATTAAACCCATCGAAGGCTGTGATGTACAGAAGCTTGACCCACCATTGCCTGTGGTCAAGCCGCGATTGACGTTAGCAAAGGCTTGCGGTCCCTATCATGCAGGCTTTCAGGAGGTCTGTGTGCCTGCGATGTCCGGTCGGTACACCGATCAGTTATCTGAACTCGCCAGCATCGTACGAAATGAAATCGAAAATCCTTTTTCATTGGAACATGAAATGCTGGTCCAGCAAGTATTACTTGCTGCATGTTGTGATGAACCGATGATATTGAACTGAATAGCAAGTCATATTAAGCAGATTGGTATTGGAAGTAACACGATGAAACTCAAAAACAAGGTTGCGATCATCACCGGGGGAGCAGGTTCAATCGGCAAGGCCATTGGCCAGCAGTTGGCTGACGAAGGTGCTGTGATCGCAGTTGTTGATCTCAATATTGACCAGGCAAAGTCCGTTGCGGATCAGTTTAATCAATCCGGCAAAAATGCCATCGCCGTTGAGGTGGATGTGCGTGATCGACAGTCGGTCAACACCATGGTGCAGACCGTAATGCAGCAATGCGGACGAATCGACATTCTGGTCAATAATGCAGGAGGCAGTGCCCGTGGTGATTGTGCGTTGTTTCATCAATCCAAAGACGAAGTCGTTGACCGTGTAATCCAGATCAACCTGATGGGATCGATTTACTGCATACGTGCAGCAGTGGAGTACATGGTCAAGCAACAGTCGGGCAAGATCATCAACATTGGCTCAATCGTCGGCATGCAGGGACTTGCCAATTGTGCGGATTACGCTGCTGCCAAGGGCGGGATCATTGCATTTACCAAGTCCATTGCCATGGAATTGGGGGAGCATGGCATTAACGTCAATTGTGTGTCCCCGGGATTGGTGCCACGCCCGGATCAGGATGGGGATGCGATGCGAAAGACCAACTATCTCAATGCGATTTGCTCACCGGATGATGTTGCCAGCATGGTGCGTTACCTGGTGACCGACGATGCGAAATTCATTACCGGTCAGAATTTCGTGGTTGATGGTGGGCGAAGTCTTGGATTGACCAAAAAGTAAATCCATGAATGCTTACCATCTCACCGGTTTGATCAGTGCTTTACTCTCTTTAATTGCCTCTGCAGGTCTGGTGACGCAGGCAAGACTCCTCTGGCAGAAAAGACGTTTGGCACGCACCAACGGGACGTCCGGCACAGCAGTGCTCTCGATCAATCGTTTTGTCACCAGCTTTGTCATATTTCTTGCCATGTACACCTACGGCGCGATGCTCAGTCCGTTTAATCACTACCTGGTTTGGCCGCGTGTGTTGGGGATGGCTTTATCGTTGTCGATTCTGTATCAGATCAATGCGGATCGGCAAAACCGCATCTCACGGATCGCACTCTACGGATCCTGTCTTGGATTGCTGCTTGCCAACGTGCTGATTGCATGGCAAAGACCCATTGAAAATCCCAACCCAATTCTGTTCCACGCCATTGTCCTGGCAGTCTCTCTGATCTATCTGCAGGGCGGGCTCATTCAGATTAAACTCATCTGCCTAACACGCAGCACCGGCAGTCTCTCCCGGCAGATGCATGTGCTCTTTGTACTCAAGGATATCTCGCTGATTCTCTTCGCCCTGGTCATGGGGACAGAAATAGGCTGGCCGATCCTGCTGATGTGTGTGGTTGGGTTGACGGTGAACCTGAGCACTCTTGCATGTTTTGTGTGGATAGCACGGCTGACAACACCTCAACCACTGGATCTCCGTGATAGCTGAAATCAGACCATTCATCAACAAAATCCTTCAAACACCTTTGACTCACACAAGCAAACCAGTAAACTGTGGGATTGTTTTGGGCAAGTATCCGTTGCGGTTCGAATTCGAGGAATTTGACTGCATGGGCATCCTTGATCCAACTGTTTATCACCAAACAACATCCAAGACCGGAGTTGACTTATGTTTTTGACTGGGATTGCTGACGAATCGGGTAAGGACATTCACACGCAGATCAAGGCTCACAAGGAGCTTGGCTGGGACAAGATCGAAGTGCGCCTGATCAACGGCGTCAACGCTTCGACACCAGCTTTGGATGAATTGGCATTCGACGAAGCCTTGGCAGCGATCACTGATGCTGGCTTGACCGTCGCCGGGTTCGGTTCTGCCATCGGCAACTGGTCCCGCCCGATCACAGCGGACTTCAAAACCGATCTGGAAGATCTGAAGCTGGTCATCGGTCGCATGAAAAAGTGCGGCGCCAAGTACATCCGTACCATGAGCTGGGTCCAGAAGGATGCCAGCGAAGACCAGTGGCGTGACGAAGCCTATCGTCGCTACACCGACCTTTCTAAAATGGCTGAAGATGCAGGCATTATCCTGCTGTACGAAAACTGCACCGGCTGGGCATCGGAAAATGCAGAACGCATGGTCGAGTTCATCAAGACCGTCGATTCACCTGCCGTGAAAATGCTCTACGACCTTGGCAACGTCATCGGTCATGGCATGCCTGATCCCTGGGCCTTCTACCAGACCCTCAAGCCCTACATCGAATATGTCCACATCAAGGACGCCAAGTTCAAGGGCGATCACGTGGAGTCCAACGACTTCACCTATCCCGGCGAAGGTGATGCACAGGTTCCCAGGATTCTCAACGACATCATCGGCAGTGGCTATGACGGTCCCATCTCCATCGAACCACATGTCGCAACCGTGGTTCACGCAGGTGGCGGTGAAGCTTCACCTGAAGATCTGTACAACGCCTACATCAAGTACGGCAGCATGGCTCAGAAACTCGTCGACGACGCGGTGGCAGCCAAAGGCTGATCATTGAGTTTGTCTCAAATCTGATATTCAAACAGGACATCGCGTGTATTCGTGATGTCCTGTTTTTATTGGCAGGTATCAAAAAAACAACGCCTTTCACGCTGCATCAGGTCAAAGGCGTTGTCGTTTATGTAGACCTGCCCTGTTGCAGGATGGTTACATAAGGTTTGCAATGAGCTGGTTCGATATCATCAAGCAAGGCGATTTACGAAATTCTCTGGGCATAGTTGGCGAAGCCTGCTGCGATGGTGATCAGTAATATCGCGCCAACCAACAACGCAGCACCCGGTGGCATGACCTGTTGCATGAGGCTGTAGAATCCGGCAGCCATAGCCATGATGCCCAGAACGATGAGACTACCTGAGACCATGTAAAGCATTAACGCTTTGACCAACTGATGGATTTCGGATTTAGCCAATCGACCTTCCGCCTCCATGAGTTCTGTCATTTTGACTGCCATTAAGCTGATTGCTTTAATCACGGTTTACTCACTTTCTAGTTCGTGTACCTAAGTGCCCCGGATGGGTCTGTACATCGCCAGAATTAACGACGGCTCAGCAGTGTTGCTGCCAGGAAGCCCGCGCCTGCTGCCATGATCGTGGTCGACAGGGGGCGTTCGCGAACATGATTTCGAGCACGTTTCATGCCCACAGCGACACGTTTGGTTGCCTTTTCCTTCACCTCATTGATCGTTTCCTTACTTTCATCAAGCACATTGCTGGAGATGTTTTCCAGGTCATCCTTGATGGTGTACAGATCACGCTTGAGGGTTTTGATGTCGTCACGAATTTTTGAATGTTTGTTGTTGGTACCAATCATGGTTTCGTCTTTCTATCTGTTTGAATAAAAACAGTATTCTTGATTACAAATGTCTGGGGAGAGTGATCAGGTGGACTTGATGAATTGACCATGGTGTTCACGGAAAGTCGATTCAACAATTCCCGCAGTGTTGTCGTTGGTCATGACACTCACCAGGACGCCACCCTCGGCAATGGCGTGCTCAATGGTCGGCATCTGTTCTTCGGAGATGCCAAACGAAGTGAGTACGGCATGCGGGTCATTCATCGAATCATCAAGTTGGTTTGATGAGATGATGGCCGAGACGGGTCCGGTCCCTGCAATGCCAACTGACTCACCGTTGAACATGGACAGATTCGCCATGTTGATCGTCACGCCAGGATCATCCGCATCATCGCCAACTTGCTTTGTCGACTCGTTGCTGAATTGGATGGCAATCTGTTTGCTGTGATTGTTAAAGCGTGTATTGCCACGGGCAACGATGGCAATGGCATCGTCAGGGATATTCAAATCACCCAGGGACGTCAAAACCTGTTCTGCAGTTTCCGTATCAGGCAACATGGTTGTAGTGACATGATTCATCACGAAACCTTTCAAATAAACTTCTCGGTTGGTATTCACTATGGTTGATGTCTCACTTAGCGATTGGCAGTCTTACTGTTGGCAAGCCCCATGATCAGTGAGACCAGGAACACGATCAGAAACAGGTAAAACAGTACCTGTGCGATCCCGGCTGCAGCTCCGGCAATACCACCGAAACCCAAAAGTGCAGCAATCAAAGCGATCACAAAAAACAGAAGTGCAAAGCGTAACATACTTTTTCCTTTCAAAAGTCTGTTGTTTGATTCAACGCCAGTACACCTTGCAAGGCCCGTGCCAAGAATCGAAATGTTCGAAAAAACGTATCAAACAGCCGTTAAACCGTGGGTTTGCCAATGGTGTAAAAAACCACAATGTCTCTTGTCAGTAAAAATGACACACCTTGCCGGAAAGTTTTACCGGTAGGTTTTACCGCCAGTTTGCGCCATCCTGTAAAAGTTTCCGGCTTTAGCCTAAATATCAACTGGCATGGTCTTTGCAATATGTTTCCTGAGTAAGCATGAAACAGATTGGATTGTGACATGGCGACATTCGATACGAAAGGTAATGACACGCTCAATGTGATTTCAGCAAGGAATCTCATTGATCACACTGTTATTGATATTGAAGATGTACACGTCGGAACCATCTCCGACATCATCTTCGAAAAAGCCAACGGCATGCTCGCCTATGTGCGAATCACCTTGACGGATCAACGTGTCCTGATTGTGCCTTACGAAGCAATCGATGTCCAAACGCCCGGTGAATCCATCAAACTCAGAATGTACAAAGAAGCTGTTGGCAGTTTCGTGACAACAGATACTTGACTGTATGTAAGACAGTATGAAAGGAAATCATGATGAATTTCAAACACATATCATTCATGGCAATGACACTTTTGACGATCGGCACCTTGTTTTTAGCCGGTTGCAACACCATGGAAGGCGTCGGAAAAGATATTGAAGCCGGCGGTGAAAGTATTCAGGATGCTGCAGATTAATGCAGGTACGAATGTGAAAATACTTCTGATCAGTTTTTACGGATAAGGAAAAACATGAAGACGTTCAAGACGTTACTGTTGATAATGATGTTTGCTTTGGGGGCGATGACGTGGGTCGGTTGTGACAATGACGGCCCCATGGAAAATGCAGGCGAAACAGTGGACGAAGCCGTTGAGGATATGGGAGATGCGGCTGAGGAAGCTGGTAACGACATTGAAGATGCAGTTGATGATGCTCAGGACAAAATGGACTAAGCAGTCAATCCGCCAATCAACATTCAAATAAATCCGACAAGGGCACAGACAACAAGTCTGTGTCCTTTTTTATGAGCATATCAATCAGCGTCTTCATATTTCTGAAGTCGGTTGTAAAGTGTTTTAACGCTGATTCCAAGCATCTGTGCAGCCTGTGTCCGGTTGTCTTGACAGTGTTCGAGTGTTTTGAGGATCAACACTTTGCTGGCATCTTCCAGTGATGTCCCAATCGGCAGATTGATTTGCGGGGGAGCATCAGATGATTGATTGTCAGCAGCGGTCTCGTTGGTGGTAGGCTGCTTCGTCGTATCTTCATGCTGGGGAGTAGGAACAAAGTTTGGTTGTTTTGCATCAGTATGAACGTCAGTGTCTGTTTGCGGCGTATGGGGTGTTGGCCTGGTCTGTTCAATACCATTGATGTACTGCAACAGGGAGGTCATCTCCAGGTGATGTTCCTCAATGATAAAGTCGCGATAAACCATGTTCCGTAGCTGTCGGACATTACCCGGCCAATCGTATTGGCGCAGACGTTCGATGCCAAGATCAGTCAGTTTTTTCTGTGTGCCATGCGTCTTGTTGTGCTCAGCCAGAAAATGGTTGGCAAGTAAGACAATGTCATCACCACGTTCTGCAAGTGCGGGGATCTGCAGCGGGAAGACCGCCAGGCGGTAGTGCAGGTCTTCGCGGAGTTGCCCGTCTTCGATGGCTTGAAGCGGATCACGATTGGTCGCAGCGATGACCCGGACATTAAGCTTGATGTCTTTGTCGCCGCCGACACGTCTGACAGCACACTCTTCGAGTACGCGTAGTAAACGTGTTTGGGCCTCCATCCCCATCTCGGTAATTTCATCGAGGAATAGCGTCCCGTTCTGCGCTCGTTCAAAAACGCCTTTACGCATTTTATCTGCACCGGTGAAGGCACCTTTCTCACAGCCGAATAACTCACTTTCAATCAAGCTTTCGGGAATCGCACCGCAATTGATCGCGACAAAATGTTTGTCACGTCTTTCCGAACGGTTATGGATGGATCGGGCAACCAGTTCCTTACCGGTACCGCTTTGCCCACAAATCAGAATCGTCGCATCTGTCGGAGCCGCCTTGGCAATTTGGCTGTAGACCTGTTGCATCGGTCGTGAGCTTCCGACCATCAACTCAAAGCTTCTGGATTGGCGAAGTCGACGTTTGCGGATTCGATCGGATTGTGAAATGCCCCGTAGCAACCTGGTGATTGCCTGACGTTGAATCGGTCGATCGAGCAAACGAACCTGTGTGGATTGGGTTTGTTCGACAAGTTCACAGGTCTCCGGATCATCGGTGATTAACCCCAACATCACCTTTCGGCGGCCAGGCAGTTGCAGCAGGAAGTCCAGCAGGTTGTTTTTGATCACCTGACGGTTGATCAGAATGATGTCGGGTTTGAATTCGTGAACATGCTTTCGGAAATGCTCAATGGAATTGACAGCGAAGGTGTAAAAACGCATCGTCTCAGCGATACGGGTTAACTGATGACATTCGTGTCTGTCATTGGAAATGATGAGTGTTCGTGGGTTGGGCATAAAATTCCGAAGGTCGCTTGAGGATGTTAATGCTTTGATTGTAGCGTGTGTGCCAGATTCCCCAAATCATTAAATCGACTGTACATAACTCCAAATCGTCTTTAAAAATTCACGGCCGGTTGACTGGCAATCATCTGAGCGCTAGAATCAAATGTATCAAATCGATTCGAGAACTGATATGACCATACCCACAACACAGTCACGTATGCCCGTAACACCGACGGGTTCAGCGTCCAGTGTTCGCATCAAGGACGTTGCCCGACGCGCCAAGGTGGCGCCGTCAACGGTGTCGCTGGCGCTCTCGGGCAATGGCTATATCAGTGACGAAAAACGTAAGCATATACTGCGCGTTGCAAATGAAATGAACTACCGTCCCAAAATGGCAGCAAGGCTCCTGCGCGCACACAACACCGGCTACATGGGCCTGATCATCAACGCCTATATCCAGGACGCCAAACGCAATGATCAGCAGTTCAACGACTTCAGACCAGTAGGATGGCAGATCACCAGTTTTCTCGAAGCCTGTCGAAATGATGGACTTCGACACCAGATCGAAGTGATCCAACCTCCCAGCGAGGAGCACAAAGGTGTCTCGGAACTCATCGAAGGTGGCATGATCGATGGCGCTGTCATCAGTGGCTTGGTGGAGAAAGATTGCCCATTGGGGAACATGCTTCTTGATCAGCCGCAGTTTCCCTGGGTCAGCCTCGACGAACCTGCTGAGTATTGTGTTCTCTCAGCAACCGACCAGGGGGTTGAGCAGGCCATGCAGTATCTTGCCGCATTGGGACATCAGAAAATTGCAGTGACGTTTGGAGATGTCAATTGCTTGCAACACGCTCAGGTCAAGCAGGGATACGAATCAGCGGTCAAACAATTTGGCTTAAAGACACAGGCAAAATGGGTCGCACAATTCCCGGGAGCCATTAACGACGCACTTCGCAAAATAGAAACACAATGGGCACGTGATGTCCTGAGCAGCAAGAACCGACCAACCGCCATTTTCTGTGGTGGCATTGGGACTGCAGCCATTGTCATTCACACGGCTGCGAAACTTGGCATTGATGTCCCCTCAAAGTTGAGTGTCATCGCGGTTGGCTTTGGTGTCGATGCAACATCGCAGGCCATTGTCCCCACCATGCTCGAACGCGATCACAAGAGCATGATGACTGCTGCATTATCCATGTTGCGAGCCCGATTACAGGATCGCACAGTCGAAGATCCCATTCAGCGTTTTGTCCCCAATCTCATTCATGGCCAATCTGTTGCACGTGTTCATGGCTGATTCATCCCCGTCACCGCAGGAGAACGAACATGTTCAGAATGATGTCTCACTGTCAATGCAAGACCATCACCCGTCAATTAACTGGCTTTACACTCATCGAATTACTGGTCGTGATTTCCATCATTGCATTGCTGATATCCATACTCCTGCCTGCGTTGGGTTCAGCCAGAGAAGCCGCCCGTAAAACGGAATGCATGACGCGCGTTCGGACATTGGTCTTCACCAATTACACCTATGCACAGGATTACAATCAGTATTGGGTCAATTACCAGATCAGTGGCGGTGCCAGTTGGGCAACCTGTTTTACAGACTATCTTGGTGATTCCGTACTCTTGATTCCCGGCAAAAGTTGGTCACAGGCCTGGCATTACTGCCCCTCGCAACAGACCAATGCCAACGGCTTAAACGGGACACTGAACTACCCGGACTATCTTGCCTACAACCAATACTTCGGTTGGCATCACGGCACGCATCCTGCTGAGTACACCTGGGTCAAAACCAATCAGGTTGTTCAGCCAACCAAGACCGCCATGTTTGCTGATGGGTATGCTCGAAATACATACAATCAGAACAACTATTATTTCCGACACTTCAGTTTCATTCAGGAAGACAAGCATAAAGGCGCAGCAAACTACGCATTTGCAGATGGACATGCAGCAACCATTGATGGTGCGACTGCTGTCGCCTTGAATGATGACGCATATGGTTCAGCCAATTTCCCATTCATCAAACCATTTGATTGAAGTCAAACCAACCTTGCAATAAACAGAATCTCAATTTTAAAAGTATGGAGTTGATTGATGAGTTGGACGCAACGTTCTACGTCCGTGGTCTTATGGTCCATGTGTGTGATCATCACGGTGATCTGCACAAGTGCACGGGCGCAATCGCTGGCGTCCGTGGAGTCTTTGCCACTGGATAAGTTTGATGAGTATCTGCCTGCTGACACCTTGCCCCATCCCTGGCAGACTTATGGGCAATTCAATGAAAATCTCTCCGTCCTTCTTCAACCCTGGGCAGAGTCCGACATCACCGGCAATTTAATCTCAGGCAAAGGTGTTGAAATTCTTGATCAATCCGAAACGGATGGTAACGGCATCGGCTTTGGTATGAACTTCACCCAACCGCCTGCCGGCCCGGTCATGTTCACCTTTGATATCCGACTCAACACACGGGCGCATCACTCCGACCAGATGCAGTTGAAAGTCACGCTCGGTCGGGATACCAGCCATCCGATTCATCTTCAAATCTCAAATCAAGATGGCATCCGCATCCAAACTGATGGTACTCAATCAACATTGCTTTCAGAGATGCAGGCAGGCCGCTGGTATCACGTTGCGATCCTCGGGAACACGCAGTCGGCAGATGTGAAAATTGCCATCACGCCACATCCCAGTCACAACAAAGTCGGGTATCCCAACATTGGCAAACCGGCAGCCTATGTCGATTATAAATTACCTCAATTATGGGGACAGCCAACCGATGTCCGCTTTGTGATTGATGCACCCGTCAAGGCGATTGGTGCATGGAACATCGACAATGTCTGTTTGTTAGGCGATGTCACCGCGGACCGTCGTGCATGGTGGCCGTTCAAGCCGGACCTGTCGGAGAAGATCGATGGCAAACGCGTTTTTGCCTACTATTTCCCGCCATTCTCAGCTAATCGCGCAACCAAGGATTCCAAACTCAATTGGCCTTATGTCGATGACCCGACGCTCAGTTGGGTTTTCTGGAGTTGGTTGAATTTCACCAATGACCTGGACTATCGCCGCTGGACCTCGGGGAGCAAAATGCAGTACATCGCTTACCCACGTGTGCCGATCCCCGGTCAGGATCGTTTTGAAGCCAAGGCATTGGAGATGACCGAGGAGGTCAAGCTTGGGCAGATGATGGGGATGGACGGGTTTATCATGGATTTTAATGTCCGTGAAGATCATGACGAATGGAACTGGCTCAACGCCAAGAGCCTGATGCTTATGGATGCTGCAGGCAAGACCGATGGAGCTTTTTCAGTGATCCCCGCGGTCTACGGGCAAGCAAAAAAAAGTGGTGTCAATGGTGAAGCGGATCAGGGCTATCCTGCGGAGCAATACGCCTCAAGCAGGAATCTACGTAACGCGATCAAACACCCCGGTGTGTTTCGTGACAGTGATGGCAAAGCCGTGATGAGTATGTGGCTCACTGAAAAGCACAGTCCCAAATGGTGGAGCCAGGTGCTTGCGAACCTCGAAAAGGATGGCATGCCCACGAGCCTGTTTGCTCAGTTCAACTCGACCGGACAGATCAAAGGCTTTGCGGATGTCGCGATGGGGATGACCCATTGGGGGCCGCGGACGCCAGCTGAATATGGTTGGTATGAAGCTGCACGACCCTATGCCAAAACGCTGGGCTATCCAATTGTTTCACAGGATGTCCGCACGCGCGGTTCGCAGGTCATGGGTGAATCGCAGAACACGAGCACACTGCGAAAACTCTGGCAGGATGCGATTACCAAGAACGCGGACTGGGCTGTGATCAACACATGGTCGGATTACACCGAACATGCTCAGATGCCTTCAACGGCGATCGGCTTTAGCTACTACGATCTCAATGCCTACTACGCACATTGGTTCAAAACCGGCAAGCAACCCCGGATCACACAGGATGCCTTGTATTACATCTACCGTCGTCAGCACACCGACGCACCGCAACTCCATGGCGTGCGTTGGAAGGTGCATGGCGGGGCGACCAACAACATTGAGTTACTCGCCTTCCTCAAAACACCGGGCACGTTGGTGGTGAATGTGGATGGACAGATTCACCGACAGAAAGCCGAAGCAGGCATCACCAGCATGATGGTGCCGTTACCCAAAGGCAAGCGATTCATCCCGTATTTTGCAGTTGAACGCGATGGCAAAGAGACACTGGGTGGCTATGGACGATACACCGTCTATGAGAAGGTTGACTATCCCAATTTGCTGTATCACAGCGGGGTGATCGTGAAGTCATTTGATTAAGAGAAGACATCGAATAGTGAATTGCAATGCATGATATGGAGTGCAAAATGCCAGAGAAGATGGCTGTTAAGCGGGTTTGTTTGTTGATCGGGATACTGGGCTTTTTAGCGAGTCTGATCACGACAGTGAATGCCGATGACGAATTGGCGTCTGTGGCGTTCCTGCCAGTCGAGAAGTTTGATTCATATCTGCCTGCGGATGTTTTGCCTCATCCCTGGCATACGATTGGCAGTTTGAATGACGACCTGAAAGTGATGATTCAAACCTGGGCCGAATCACCTGTCACCGGTAATCACATTTCGGGGAAAGGTGTTGAAATTTACGATAACTCAGAGCTGGATGGTCAGGGGATTGGCTTTGGCAAACACTTTATTCAACCGCCGGTCGGGCCACTGTTTCTTGGCTTTGATTTCCGATTGGATGCTCGGCAGGGCAATCCCAAGTCCATGCAGTTGACTGCTGAACTGGGACGTGGTGCCCAAGCGCCTGTTGTGATCACGGCATCGACGATAGACGGCATCCAGATCAAAACCGCATCCGGTGAGCAATACAAACTCGAAGACTGCAAACCCGGCACGTGGTATCACGTCTCCATTGTTGGTGATACGCAATCCAACGAGATTCATATCAGTGTCACGCCGCATACCAACGCCAAAAAGTTTGGTTGGCGGACCTTGAAACGCAAAGACTATGAAGTGGTTCAGTTGCCGATGGCAATGGGGCAACCCACGGATATCTGGTTCCAATCCGTTGCCCCCAAAGAAGCGACCGGTGCATGGAACATCGACAATGTGGTGATGGCAGGGGATGTTGCTGCACCGCGTCAACGCTGGTGGTCCTTTGAGCCGGACATGAAGAATGCCGACCCCAAACGCAAGGTTTTTGCCTACTATTTTCCGCCGTTTAGTGCCTATGGTCATGATGAAGACCCGGCGTTGAGTTGGAGTTACTGGCAGTGGAACAATCTGGCGGAAGGTCTTGATCCACGCAGACGCGATGCGGGTTGCAAGATGCAGTACATCGCGCTGCCACGTGTTCCATTACTTGAGATTCGCGATAAGAAAGTGGTCAAAGCCTATGAGATGGCTGAAGAAGTCAAGCTTGGGATGATGATGGGGATGGATGGTTTTATCACCGACTTCAACCACAACACCAAGGGCGGTTGGGGCTGGTTTAACATGATGAGCATGTCTCTCATGGATGCCGCTGCAAAGACGGATGGCAAGTTTGGGATAATCCCTGCCATCTATTCGTATCCTTCACAAAGTGGTGTCAACGGTGAAGCAGATGAAGGCAATGATCCGAAATTGCATGCTCAAAATCCTATCACCCTGGATGCCCTCAAACATCCCGGAGTCTATAAAACAGAACACGGTAAACCGCTCATCAGCATGTGGCTCACCGAACGCCATAGTCCGCAATGGTGGAGAGGCGTGTTGGATGAGTTGGAGAAACAGGGCGTGCCCAGCGAATTGTTCACGCAGTTTAACTCCATGGGACGTGTCGAAGATTTTTCCAAAATCGCCTATGGCATGGGACATTGGGGACCGCGTGCGCCGACACCTTATGGTTGGTATGACGCTGCGCGTTCGCATACCAAGGTATTGGCTTACCCAATCGTTGCGCAGGACGTACGAACGCGCGGCGCTCATCTGGTGGAAGCTCAGAACTCACGCACGATCCGTAAACTCTGGACTGATGCCATCAACCTCAAAGCGGATTGGGCAGTGATCAACACGTGGACGGATTACAGTGAACAGGCGCAGATGCCCTCGACGGTTATTGGCTATGGACTATATGATTTGAATGCCTATTACACCCAGTGGTTCAAGACCAGGAAGCAGCCTCAGATTATTCGCGATGTGCTTTACTATTCACACCGTCGCCAACACACCGAGGCTCCGCAACTCCATGGCGTGCGTTGGAAGTTTGGCAAGGATATGAATGTCAATTCATCACCCGAGATGAATCAGATCGAACTGCTTGCCTTCCTCAAATTACCGGGTACGTTGGTGATTAAGATTGATGACAAAGTCTACCGCCAGAAGTCCGACGGGGGGATCACCAGCTTGATGGTTCCACTACCCAAGAATAAACGGTTCGTGCCTTATTTTGCAGTCGAACGTAATGGCAAAGAAACGTTGGGCGACTACGGGCGATACACCATTTTTGAGAAAGTCGACTTCCCCAACCTGCTGTATCACTATGGCATGATTGTCGAGTAACACCGTTTAACTCTCAGGCATACGATCAGTCGGGGGGATGGTCTCTTTGAGATGAACATAGGCCAGCGGGTTGACGAACTGCGGTTCCTGATCCAATAGGTCACGGATGATTTTGACCACATGACAGTGACAGTTTTCAATAAAAAGCTTGAACTTATTCTGTGTCCCTGCTGCAGCAGTACCCGCGACATACAAACCCGGGACATTGGTTTGCATGGTGGCATCATCAAACATCGGTGCGCGATTCGGTCCCTGTAATGTCACACCCGCTTGCTTGAGTAGCGTGGTATCCATTTCATATCCCGTCAGCAGCAGGACGAAATCAGCATCAACCTGTTGCTCACCATTGAGACTTTCCATCTCCACGGTTTTGGGTGTGATGCGTTTGACGATGGATTGCGGGTAAAAGCCGATCTCCTTGGTTTCAATGAGCCATTGGATTTCAGGGAGTAGCCAATACTTGATGGATTTCTCGTTGAACATGGCCTGACGGTAACTGATGCTGACCTTGGCACCGATGCGATGACAACGGATGGCTGCTTCCACCGCTGAGTTCTTCCCACCCACGATCAGCAGTTTCTGATCAAAGTATTTGTGGGCTTCATCAAAGTAGTGACTGACATGAGGCAGGTCTTCGCCTGGGACATTGATTTTTCGCGGCAGGTGCATGTCACCGATACAGGTGATCACGTTTTCTGCATGATAGGTGTCTTTGTCGGTGATCACTTCAAACTGGTGATGGCCCAATGTTTTGATTTCGGTGATCTTTTCGTAGGTATTGATCTTCAGACGATGTTGCTGGACAACGGTTCTGAGGTAGGTCAGATATTCTTCACGCGTGGCTTTGGTTTGATCCTGTGTCTGTAGCGGAAGGCCACAGATGGCAATGCGATCCGGGGAACTGAAAAAGTGTGCCTGCTTGGGATACCAACTAATGGTCTGCCCGACCTGTCCTGTATCAAAGTGAAGGTAATGCACATTGGCCTGTTTGAGATTGGCTGCCAATTCCAGACCAATGGGGCCTGCACCAATGATGATGGTGGTGACTTGATGGGGCATACGAATGATCCTCCAGAATCTTGGAAATGACAGCTTAGCAAAAATGTCCACAAACAACAGGCTCAGTCTTCTTTTATCATGGGGCAGTGCTGTCAGATTCCATTGGTAGACTATGTATACTTTGCACGAGGGCATGGGCAAAGCTGGGAGCATCGCGTTTATCAATGGGCAATTACATGATTTGGCTTGACCCCCAGCCTGCCATCTTGGACAATTGTTACATTACACACGCCTGATTTTCCCCCCATCAATCTGAGGTGAATGCATTGCGATTTTGCTGCTTGATGTCATTGGCATTATGGATCGGCCTTGTCACACTCGTTGGATGTGAAAACAACTCCACGCGACAGATGCCCGAGGCCGCGCCGCCACCTTTGCCGTTCACCGGCCCGCGTTTTCTGCATGGTACGGTAGGCTCCATGGCCAAACTCCGTGGCTATGAACCGCAGCTTGTCTCCGGCTGGGGGCTTGTGGTTGATCTGCAAGGCACCGGTTCGTCGGATGTCCCGGAGTATCTGCGTCGAAAACTCATCAATGAGATGGCGCGCAAGGGCATGGGCAATCCAAGACTCAATGCCAAGCAATGGTCGCCCCGTCGTGTCCTTTCCAGTCGGAATACCGCTGTGGTGGCCGTGTATGGTTTGATCCCGCCTGGCGCGGTGGTCGGTTCGACCTTTGATGTCTGGGTGACTGCATTACCCCAAACGCAGACCACATCCCTGGTTGGTGGCAGACTGTTTACTGCAGACCTTGCCATCGATGGGACCAATCCCAATCTCTCGTTTTCCAAGCCTTATGCCAACGCGTTTGGTGATACCTATGTCAGCCCTGTGGTCGATGATGTCCGTAAAGAGTCACTGAAATACTCGCACCAACGCACCGCTGTGATTCTCTCCGGTGGCAGTGTCACCATGGAACGCAAGCTCCAACTGGTTCTCAATCAACCGAGTTGGGCAAGATCACGTCGCATTGCAGAACGCATCAACCAGGTCTTTGAACGTGGTGTTTCGGATCGCAATCAGACGGCAATAGCTCAGACGGACTTACTCATTGACATCCATGTACCCAAGCGTTTTGCAGGTGATGTCGAAAAATTCCTTGAATTGATTCAGCATCTGTATGTCCAGGGCGGTGTCGACTTTGAGCCTGTGCAAGCTGCAGAGCTTGGCGATGTACTCAAAAATTTCCCGCATCAGGCAGAACATGTCATGCTTGCCTGGCAGTCGCTGGGACGAACCGCGTTGCCCCCCATCCGTCGGTATTATGCGGATGAAGACATTCTCGTTCGAATGACCGCCCTGGAAGCCGGGACCTATCTTGAAGACGGGTTGGCGGTTGAGCCGTTGATCATGTTGGCTTCATCATTGGATGAAGATGTCCGCGCCCGTGCAGGACGCTTGCTGGTCGAGCATCCACGCTCCGCTGCAGCAACGAACCACATCCGACACCTGCTCAATGATGCCAGCGATAAGGTGGCTATCACCGTTTATGAGGCATTGGCTTACAAACGCGATCCGCTGTTCATCCAACGCAAACTCATGGGGCAGGGCACGGAGTTCAAATTCATGTTGGACATCGTCGAAGCCCAGCGTCCGCGTGTTTACATCGGGCAAGGCAAAACCCCGCGGATCGTCATCTTCAACTCCTACGCTGGTTTCAAGACGCCGGTGTTCGCATCGTTGTGGGACAGTCGCCTGCTCGTCAAGGCCATGGAACCCAATGATCCGATGGAAGTCTATTACCGCCCGTGGACCAGCGATGATGAACCGGTCAAGGAAGCCAGGACCTACACCATCGCCCCGACGGTTGCCAACCTCATCTTCCTGATGGCTCAGAAGCAGACGCTACAGAATCCGACGGATGGATTGAACCTGGGTTATTCCAGTGTGGTCGATGCGATCTATACCCTCAATAAACAAGATAAACTCATGAATAAGCTGATCTTCCAGGAAAATCCGTTGGCCGTACAGGTTGCTGAGGCACGTAAGGTGGAGTTCACCCCCACGCGACCTGAAACGGCTCCAGGAGGAGCAGGTTCCGGGGGGCAGAATGATTCAAATATGGATCTACCTGCGGTGGGGCCCGACGATCAGCGGTTACCCGCTGCCCCGACCCGTTCGGAATTCGGTTCGGATCGTAGCGGTCGCTCATTGGAGGATGAAAATTCCCATGAAGATTCCGGCCAATCCGGTATGGGCGCCGTGCCCTTGCCATGATATGATGGTATGACTTGCGAACAGTGTTCGCAGGCGGTGCAGGGAGAAGGTTGTGCACTCCCACAGGCCGATTGTCCACACGAATCCTCCGGAATTTCGCCAAGTGCGAACTTTTCGGATTTACGAGTCTTTCGGTTTTCCGGGGGGCGGGGACAGTGGCCATGCACCCAGAGACACCAACAACCCAACCGGTGGATGATCCGCCGGCAACGCCTTGCGTTAAACTTTTCGACATGGAGGTCGAGCCTATGCGTCTTGCCAAGCTGACCGTATGTGGCTTCAAATCATTTGCCGACAAAACAGAGATTCTCTTTGACCAGCCTGTGACCGGTATCGTCGGTCCCAACGGGTGCGGTAAGTCCAACGTGGTGGATGCGATCAAGTGGGTCCTCGGCGAACAGTCCGCCAAGAGCCTGCGCGGTGGTGCGATGATGGATGTCATTTTCAATGGCTCCTCCGCTCGCAAACCTTCGGGCATGGCATCAGTCACGCTGCACTTTGAAAACCCGGTCAAGAAAAACGAAGATGGCGGTGACTTCCGCACCCTTAATGTCGACAGCGACATGGTTGCCGTCACCCGTCAGCTTTACCGCGATGGTTCCAGTGAATACCTGATCAACAAGAAACGTGCCCGTCTTCGCGACATCCGTGAACTGTTCATGGACACCGGCGTGGGTACCGATGCCTATTCCATCATCGAACAGGGCAAGGTCGATGTGATGCTCCAGGCCAATGCCAATGAGCGTCGCCAGATTTTCGAAGAAGCAGCAGGCATCAGCAAGTTCAAAGCCCGCAAGAAAGAAGCGCTGCGTAAACTCGATCGCACCGATGCCAATCTCACCATTTCACGCAATCGACTGGAAGACACCGAAAAACGCCTGCGTTCCGTTAAGATCGCAGCCACCAAGGCCAAGAACTACCAGACTTATGCTGAGCGTCTGCGTGAGTTGCAACTCCAATACTCGCTGGCGGATTATCACCGTCTGCAAACCAAGCTCGTTGAGGTGATGGAGCAGTACATCCAGGCTCAGGCCGACCGTGATGCAGCCAACCGCAAGCTTGAGGAATACCAGGAAGCCATCGAAACCGCACAGGTCGATGTCCAGGCCATCGCATCCGAGCAAAAGCGCATTGAGCATGACCGCTTAGGCAGCAAGTCCGAGATGGAGCAGGCCCGCCAACGTGCTTCCATGTCCCAGCACACACTTGATGATCTCAAACGCCAGATCCAACGCGACACCCAGCGTCTCGAAGAGTTGGCTAAACGCGCAGAGGACTTGCAGGCTGAACACGAACAGCAGATTGCCAAGGTCACTGAACTTGAAGAGGCTCAAAAGTCTGCTTCCGCCAAACTCGAAGAAGCTCAGAAGTCCCACCAGAACCTCCAGCATCAGCTCAACGAAAAACGCTCCGTCCTCGAAGACGAAAAGGCTGGCATCGTCAGCATGATGCGCCGCAGTTCGCAGCTTAACAACGAGATCAATTCGCTCGAAGCCTTCTCAAAGAACCTGGTCAATACGCGTGAAAAACTCGATGCCCGTGCTGCCAATATCTCCGAAGAACTTGAGCAGTTGCTCAGCACCAAGGATGAAGCGGTCAGCAAACTGGAGATGGCAACCAAACTCATCGAAGAGGAAACCGCCAAAGTTGAGCAACTCAAACAGCAGTCCGAGCAACTTGGTGGTCGACAGAAAGAATTGACTCAGAAACTCGCTGCTGCCAAGGAAGACCGCAGTGGTCTGAACTCGCGTCGGAACCTGCTTCAGGAAATGCAGGATAAACAGGAAGGTCTTGCTGACCCCGTCAAGGCGATCCTGGCCCGAAAGGCATCCCGCAAGGAGGGCGACACCCAGCACACCTTCGACTTTGTCCGTGGCGTGCTTGCGGAAATGATCGAAACCGATGTCGATAATGCTGTGATCGTCGAAGCATCACTTGGCGAATACCAGCAGGCCATGGTCATCGACAGAATGGCTGATCTCACTTCCGACAACGAAGCGATCTCCGCGTTAGCAGGGCGTGTGACATTCCTGGCAGTGGATGATTTTGGCGCAGCGCTGAATAACACTTCCGTCAAACGTCATGGACAGCAGTCCATCATGGACCTGATCCAGTTCCCAGCAGAAGTCTCGCCGTTGATCTGGCGTCTACTCGGTCGCACGCTCATTGCAGATGACCTTGCCACCGCCAGGCAACTCCGTAAGCAGCTTCCGGCTGGTTATCGCTTTGTCACCAAACAGGGCGAAGTCCTTGAAACCGATGGCCGCATCCTCGCTGGTCCCACCGGTTCAAAAATGGGGGGCATGATTTCCCGTCGTTCCGAACTGGCGCAACTCCACGAGCAAATCGCAGCCCTCGACGAAGTGATCACAACCGATCAACAGCAACTTGTCGAAGTTGACGACCGTGCAGCTCACATTGAAAAGGTCTCCAGCGAACTGCGCAAGGCCATCAGTGAAGCCAACACCGTCAAGATTCAGCTTTCCTCCAAGCTTGACAGTCTCAACTCCCAGATCGGCAAGCTTGAGAAGGAACAACCTGCCCTTGCTGCTGAAACACAGCAGATCCACAACCAACTCAAGGATGCCCAGGAGAAGAAGGAAGGTCGCGCTCAAGAAGCCCGCAAACTCGAAGCCGACTCCAAGGCACGTGAAGAAGCGGTCGAAGCGTTGAACAAGGGCATCAAGGAAATCGAACAACAGGTCGAAACCGCCCGCGAATCACTGACCACCATCCGCGTCGAAGCAGGGCGTTACGGTGAACAACTCGCAGCCTCGCAACGTCAGGTTCGTCAGCTTGAAATCGCCCGTCAGGATGTCAAACGTCAACACGATCTGTTGGCTCAGCAACACGAGCAGCACCAGGGGCGCATCGGTGATCTGGAATCGACCATCGCTCAATCCACCGAGCAGGCTGACAAAGCCAAGGCCAAGATGCTCGAACTTGAAGCTGCGTTGGAAGAAATCAAAATCCGTGCTGAAGAAGCCAAAGCCAAACTCAAGGAAGTACAGACTGAAGTTGATGGCGTTCGCAGCACGGTCCTCAAGTACGAAAAACAGATTCACGAATTGGAAATTGCCAAGCGTGAAGTCGAAGTGAAAATTGAAAACGTCACCCAGCGTGCACTGGATCAACTGGAACTCGACGTCGCTGAAGCCTACCGCGAAACACTGGCCAAGTGGGAGCAGGACAAGAAGAAGGCCCAGGAAGAACTTGAAGCTCAACAGGTCGGTGCAAACCGTCTGAAAAATCTCGAAGAAGAAGTCGCAGCCCAGGAAGCAAGCGAAGAAGCCTTTGAAGACGAGAACGCTGAAGCTACTTCGGGAGAACAAGCCGAAGAAGAACTGGTTCCCTCACCCTTCGTCATCGAATGGAAAGCCATCGAAGAAGAGATCAAGGAACTGCGTGGCAAGATCGGTCGCCTGGGCAATGTCAATATGGATGCCATCGCCGAGTTGGAAGAACTCGAAGGTCGTCACGACAACTTGGCTCAGCAGGTCCAGGACATCGAGGATGCCAAGGAAGACCTGATCAAACTCATTGATGAGATCAACGAGAAATCCCGTGACCGTTTCGCTCAGGTCTTCAACCAGATCCGCGAAAACTTCGCAGGCCAATCCGGTATGTTCCGCAAGATATTCGGTGGCGGTAAAGCCGACATCTTCATGCTCCCCGATGAGGAGGGCAATATCGATGTCCTCGAATCAGGCATCGACATCGTCGCCCGTCCACCCGGCAAGGAACTCCAATCCATCAGCCTACTCTCCGGTGGTGAAAAAACCATGACTGCGGTGGCACTGCTCATGAGTATCTTCCAGGCCAAACCCTCACCGTTCTGCGTGCTCGACGAAGTTGACGCTGCTCTGGACGATGCTAACGTCGAACGTTTCACGCATGTGGTCAAGAGCTTCCTGGATCACAGCCACTTCATCATCATCACCCACCATAAACGCACCATGGCTGCAGCCGACGTCCTCTACGGCATCACCATGCAGGAACGCGGCGTCTCCAAACGCGTCAGCGTCCGATTCGACCAGGTCTCCGGCGATGGCACGATCGATAAGGAAGCAATCGACGCGGATAATAGTCCGCAGGTTTACGAGGAGGAGGACAACACCGTCGCATTCTCCGCCCCAACCGAAGACGAACCCAAACGCGCTGACCCGCCAACGCTCAAGGAACAGTTAGCAAGTATGCGTAAAAACAAAGACGCCATCCGCATCGCGTCAGTCGGCAACGGTCAAGCCGAAGAGAAGAAAGACGAAACAAGCGACGAAAAGTCAACTGAGACAGCAAATGTTTCGTCGTAGTTTTACTGGCATATAACGAATCAAAAGGGAGCATCGTCATGCAAGGTGCTCCCTTTTTTTTATGAGCATTGAATGTGATCTCTGGCAATCGAGCGATGCAAAGAATGAATCTCCACCCTCCGTCACTACCGCGCAGGCGGGAGTCCAGTGGAATTTGCAATTTTCGACTACATGCCACTGGATTCCCGCCTGCGCGGGAATGACGAAAAATACGAAGGCATGGAGTTTAATGATTTGAACTGCTTTAATAACTTTTCGCAAATAACCTGCGACAACTTGTCAACAATATTGTCTTTTTATCTGATTAGAATCAATGTAAACTACCGGCATGACGCACTACTCCACTTTGCTCGCCGACGTTGTCTATTTCCCGTTAAATGATTTTGGTCCTGCTATGAAAGGCATGATCATTGGTGGGTTAGGCATTTTCCATGTCTTTGTCGCCCAGTTTGCTATCGGTGGTGGCCTGCTGATGTGCTACTTCCAGTGGCTCGCGATGACAGGCCGAGAGCCGCATGCCCGTCAATTTCTTGATGGGTTTTACAAGGTGCTGGTCCTGATCAGTTTTGTGGTCGGGGCGGTGACTGGCGTTGGGATGTGGTTTACCTCCATCCAGATATCGCCGGTGACCATCGGCGTGATGATCGATCAGTTCCATTGGCTATGGGCGACGGAGTGGACCTTCTTCTGCCTGGAAGTAGGGGCAGGGTATGCGTTCTACCGCTATGCCCAATATCTCAATGACAAGGCACGTTTGACGCTGCTGATTTTCTATGCCTTTGCTGCGTGGATGAGTCTGTTCTGGATCAACGGTATTCTTGCTTTCCAACTCACGCCCGGTGGTTGGCATGATGACAATACCGCGCTCTGGCAGGGCTTTTTCAACCCGACCTATTTCCCCACGTTGTTCTTCCGAACAGTGACCTGCATGGTCATTGCTTCGCTTGCAGCATGCGTGGTGATCAATGCCATGCCCGGGTTGGAACGTGAAGACAGAAGACGATTGATTCTTCGCTGTGCTCATTTCATGGTGATGATCGTCCTCATGCCGGTGTTTGGCCTGTGGTTCCTTGCAGTGATTCCTGCTGACAGTCGCAGCTGGGTGATGGGCGGGTCCGCAGCGATGACGATGTTTGCCAACATCTCCATTGGGGCAACGATACTCATCGGAGGCTATGCGGTCATTGGCCTGTTCATGCAGCGACTTTACATCAATGGAGCAACTGCGACACTGCTCATGGCGTTGGCGTTTGGTGCCACTGCTGGTGGTGAGTTTGTACGAGAAGGGATTCGTAAACCCTACACCATTCGCAAGGAACTCTATTCCAACTCCATCACGCCGGACCAGGTGGCAACACTTCGCAAGATCGGCAGTGTCACCAATGATCCCTATCCCGTCCGCAATCAGGAGCAGTATCCCAACGAACAGGTGATTCTTGGCCAGAAGGTGTATCGCTTCCAATGCAGCGTGTGTCACACCATTGAGGGTGCCAACGGCTTGATGCATCTGACTGGTGCGTGGGACAAGGACATGCTTCGTAAGAACATCGCCAAGTTGCAGCATCTCAAAACCTTCATGCCACCGTTCTCTGGCAATGCTCTGGAACTTGAAGCATTGGTTCAACGCATTGATTGGCAAAACGAGGGACAACCCGAGACTTGGCCGATCAGCAATGACCCTGCTGTGCTGGAACAGAACAGGAAGTGGCTCGACGAAGCGGGGACGCAACCTGGTTGGCCCAAGGCGCTTGCCAGGACCGAGTAATCGCTGAGCGTTTTCCTTGTTCTTTGACCTGACAGAACCTCATCCCGAATTGAGATTGACGATATGAACCTTGCAGCCATTTTCCCGTTTGAGTATCCGTTACCCACTGCGTTCTACCTGTTCTGGTATGTTCTGACGCTGGTGATTCACGTGGTGTTTATGAATTATGTCCTGGGGGGGATCACCTATCTTGGACTCTCATCGTTAGCAGGACGTCCGAATCGGAATCAGCTTGCTCTGATGCTCCGTGATTGGATGCCGTTTGCGATTGGTGTTGCGATTACGGCCGGTGTTGCACCATTACTCTTTATCCAGATCCTGTATCAAAAAGCGTTTTACACAGCCAACCTGTTGCTGTTTCACCGTTGGATGATTATCCTGCCGATTTTGATTGTCGGGTTTTATCTGACGTATCTACTCAAAGCCAAGAAGGTTGCGGATTGGCCTTATGCGGTGCGTGTGTTGCTCGGACTTGCCAGCTTTGCGTGCTTTGCGTTCATTGCCTATTCATGGACAGAGAACTACCTGCTGAGTATGGAATCCAAAGAGCAATGGGCGGAGTTTTATGGCAGCAGCAAGATCATGTACGATAACGCTGCCAAACTCCCACGCCTGGGCATCTGGTTCCTGGGCGCCTTTGCGACCATGGGCATGCTTGTCGGTTGGCAACTCTGGTACAAGAACCAGCATGAGAACGTCAAGCTCGTGAGTATCCTTGCAATCCTCGGTCTCATTGCCAGCGGTGTTTGTGGTTACATCTACAAAGGTATGGTCGAAGCACACATGCCCAACAGCCCGTATCTCTACCTCGGGCTTGGCTGCGGTGTCGTGCAGATCCTGCTCTGGGTTGTGCAGATGACCAAAGCCAAATTCAGTGGCATGTTGCTGACACTCATCTCCGTCGTCTGCCCGTTGGGGATCGTCGGCATGACCGTCGTCCGCGAACAGGTTCGTCTTGCAGCCATCGACCTTGAGCCGCTTTACCCATTGCACAAAGCAGCCATGGGCGTCTCTGGCATTGTCTGCTTCCTATTCTTCTTCCTGCTCAATGCCGGTTTGATTCTGTACATCTTCCGACTGGTCAAGAAAAACTGGATCGGCGGGGAGATGGAAGCAGAATAAAATCGTCTGATATCCAAACTCAAAATAACAAAGCCGTGTCGCGTAGGTGTCACGGCTTTGTTTTCATTCAATAAGGTCATTTACACTGCGTCAACCAGTTTACTGTCTTCACTGG
>PAIY01000062.1 GCA_002704825.1 Phycisphaeraceae bacterium | reverse complement strand
TTAAGGAATATATTTAATTCGTCACCCCCAACTCAAAGAAGCTGCGATCACTGCCATCGAGCAACACGGTGTTGGCAGTGGTGCAAGCAAACTCGTCACTGGTCATAGCTGTGAAGTCCATCAACTTGAACAACAATTCGCTCGTTTTAAACATGCACCTGCCGCGGTGATTTTCTCGACAGGTTACATGGCCAACCTGGGCGTGTTGACCAGCCTTGCCAATCAGGATGATGTGATTTTCATTGATAAGCTCACTCATGCGTCACTGATTGATGCTGCACGGTTTTGTGGCGCAACGGTTCGGGTCTTCCCGCATAACAACACCGAAAAACTTGAGAGACTGCTGGAGCGTTATGCCGATGCACGCAGGCGATTGATTGTCACCGACTCGGTCTTTTCGATGGATGGCGATGTCGCGGATTTACCCAAACTTTGCGCGTTGGCTGCGAAGTACGATGCCATCACCGTTGTCGATGAAGCGCATGGCACGGGTGTCCTCGGTGAACACGGTAGCGGACTTTGTGAACTGCAGAACGTCACTGACCAGGTCGACATTGTCATCTCCACCGCCAGCAAAGCACTGGGTTCACTAGGCGGGATCGTCACTGCTCAAGAGCCGGTCATTAAGACGCTCATCAATCACGCGCGAAGCTTGATTTACACCACTGCCCCGCCCCCCTCTCAGGTTGCCTGCATCGCTGCTGCGCTGGATGCCATCACGTCCGAACCGCAACGCCGCATACGCTTGGCAGAACTCTCCAAACGTGTTCGGGAAGCGGTGATGCAAAAGGGTTTTGTCCTGCCAGCCACAACAGTCCAAACGCCGATTATCCCTTTAATCACAGGAGAAAGTGATGCAGCGATCGCGCTGTCAACACACTTGAATCAACAGGGCATTCACGCGCCAGCCATCCGACCACCCACGGTCGCACCCAACGCGGCACGGGTCCGACTGAGTCTGCGTTGCGATCTGACGGATGAGCATGTGGACCAGTTGATCAAGGCATTCGCGTCCGCGCCCAAAGCTTGATGCACATTGCCAACACGCAATAATGAGCATTCTCAAAAACCAACCGGAGCGTGATCTCATGGCATACGATGAAGGCCTGGCCGAACGATTAGACAGCTTGTTGATCCAACTGCCGGACATCAGTACCAAGAAAATGTTCGGCGGTCTGGGTTACCTGCTTGCTGGCAACATGTGTGTCGGTATCTGGAAAGACGCATTGATCATCCGCGTCGGCCCGGAGATGGCTGAGCAACTTCTCACGCGTCCTCATGTCCGCCCTTTCGACATTACCGGCCGACCCATGAAAGGTTGGGCAATGGTCATGGCTGAAGGGTTGACCGAAGATGAACAACTCGAAGCGTATGTTGATCTGAGTGTGAACTTTGTCAGCGATTTACCGGCGAAGTGAATAGCATAAAAAAGGACAGGCCGTCTCAAGAACGAGACGGCCTGGAATCCTCTGTTGCGTTTCACCGGCAGGCCATACTAGCCCGCTGACTCCGTGGTGAGAACGCTTCGCCGTTGTATCGTGACAGGAAGTCAACCTGTGTTTTCAAATCAATTCAAGTAAACGAAAGCATCATCCCGAGAATCCCAGCAACAATCAGGCCGGCAGCCAAGCTTGCTGGACCATAGCCCATGTGCAGGTATCCGAATCGACGCGTTTGAATGCTCTTGTCCGTACTGCTGATGGTTGTGTTGGATTGTTGCATGGCAAACTCCGTTTCTTTATTGAGATTCACTCTCAACAAAATCATTTTACATCAATGAGATTCAATGTCAATAGCAATTGCCGTAATTGAGACGGAAAATCAATTAAAATTTATAGATCGTGATTTGATCCTGCGGAGTAATCTCCATGCATTTTAGGTTTCGTCATTCCCGCGAAGGCGGGAATCCAGTGGCATTCTGATGATGTTTGCAGGTTCCACTGGACTCCCGCATGCGCGGGAGTGACGGCAGGTGGAGATTAATACCAATCCCAGTAAAAACTCGTGCTTGCTTAAGCACCGGATGTCTGGACATATGCACGTCATTTCATAAGCGATTGCATCAAGAGAAATGACCGCTATTTCAGGGGTCGGACTTACTCGACATGATTTGTAGGGTGGGTAGAGCAAAGCGAAACCCACCAATTCTTCGATATTACAGGTTGATGGTGGGTTTCGCTTTGCTCTACCCACCCTACCTCAGAAAACAACGTGCATAATATCCGTCTATCCGGTGTCCGTTGTCCGTTGTGTCAACGTTGCTCGGTGGGACACCGGGTTGACACCCGGTGCTAAATGAATTGGAACGCACGCGTTATTGGCGGGATTGATATAATTCGTTGAACGGCACGAAAAAGCTACTGGAATCCGAGCGCTCTTAAGCTATAAAAAAACAGGATGAACGCAATGCTCATCCTGTTTGATGGATTATTTGATTGGGTTAAATAGCCGCCCTGCTGGTGTTGAACCATCGACAAACGGGGCTTGGTGATTCAAGGTGTTTGTGGCCTTAAATCAAGGGAATTTACGCTGCCTTGTCGCAGGCCGGTTCGCAGAGCAGGGAGACGTTCTGGCGTCCTGCAAAGCCAGCATCGGTTTCATGCCAGGCTTCGACCAGCTGATCCTTGAACTGCCAGCAGAGATAGATTTCCCGGTCATCATGGACCGAAGGGAAGTCGATGAGGCCGCGTTCAAAATCTTTGAGTTCCACACCCACCATGTGCAGTTCGTCAACGAGTTCACTCAGACGATCCATGGTGGTTTCGTACTCAGCTTCCAGATGTTCGCGGCTGTCGAACTCCTGGGGCTTTTCGATGCGACGGCGGATGTCCACCACGTGAGCATAGCAGTCCATCAAATCCCTCGTCACAGGCCGAACGTAGGCCAGCGCCTGGTTGGCTTCATCAACGGAGAAATACTTCTTGCCAGCTTTGGGGGCACGGGAGAGGGTCAATGCTGCATTTTGCGTAGTCATTTGCGTCCCTTTACGAAAGGTGCTTTGGACTTGCTTGAAACATGCAATACGTTCACGTCAAAAGCAAGAACCAAATGGCTTATTCCCTAATAGATACATCGGTCAGAGAGGCCAAACTATTTCAATATTCCATGCGATATTTTTCCACAAATGGGATTAAAACTGCATGGATCGCTGGTTTTATGTCGTTCACGTCCGACTGGTGTTATCATGAGGGACTGATGCAAAATCAAGAAATGCCACAAACATCACAAACAAATCTGGCTGCCCCGCCGATCATTTCATGGTTTCTGGCTAATCGTGGACGTCAGATACTGATGATGGGGATCGCCCTGCTCCTTGGCGGTATCTGTTATTTCACCATCGACCGGCCACTGGCTCGCTGGGCTGATACACTCAGTCCGCAAACCAATGATGCCTGGCAGTTGGTGACGCGCTTCGGACTTTCGGAATGGTACCTGGTGCTTGCCGGCTTCATGCTGGTGGTTTACAAGCTTATCACGCGTGACGAGATCATTGCCTGGCGGTGTTGGTTGATCGTGGCGTGCATCGGTGGCAGTGGCCTGGTGGTGAATCTGTTCAAATGGATTTTTGGTCGGTATCGCCCGCCGATGTTACTGTCGAATGATCAATTCGGCTTTGCGTTCTTTGAACATGGTTACATGGTCCACTCGTTCCCGTCCGGCCACTCGGCGACGGCAGCGGCGTTGGCGATGCTTGCCTGCCGATTCATGCCACGGTTCCGATGGTTATGGTTATGCCTGGGACTGCTCATTGCAGTAAGCCGCATCTTCGTCGGTGCACATTATGCCAGCGATGTGATCGTCGGTTGGACGATTGGTTTATTGTTCAGCGCGATGGTATGTCGTGTGATCAGGAAACCACAGATCGCTGACGGACAGTAATCGCAAGAACCGTACTACATGCTGTGACGTGTTTCATATCCAATCATTATCAACGTCACCCGCGCTGCAGACCCCAACACATTCCATCTTTGCTATAAGTGCTTTTTTATCAGATAAAAAATGACGTGAATGCTCACATCCGTCATTCCCGCGCAGTCGGGAATCCAGTGGTATGCTGTTGACGCTTGCAGTTGTCACTGGACTCTCGCCTGCGCGGGGAGTGACGAGACAATCAAACGTCACCTCATGACGTTTTTCATTAACCAATCTTTTCAAGGCAACCCGTGACGCGGGAGTGTCACGGCTTTGTTGATGGATCGACACCCAATGCGTCATTGACGACGTTGCGCCATTCGTCGGCCACACGTGGAGAAAAGCCCTGGAAAATACGCTGAATTTTGCCATCCACGATGAAGACGGTTTGCGGGATGGAGTAGGCTCGGTAAGCTGCAGTCACCTTGCTGTCGGTGTCCATGAGCACGGGTAGTGTCATATTCTGCTGATCGACAAATTGTTGAACAAGCTGTTTTTCCTCTTCAATGTTCACCGTGTACACCGCGACATCCAGCTTGTTTTCTTTGGCCCATTGATCAAATTCAATCAACTCGGGCATAGCGCGACGACAGGGACCACACCACGTTGCCCAGAAGTCCAGCACGATGACCTTGCTACCGAGTTTGGCAATGTCGACCGTCTTGTTGTCCTTGAGTGTCTTGAGTACGACAGGCGGCGCATCGATCCCCTGCAATGCCTTGGGCGACTGGGCGTCTTCGATCATTTGAGAAACCGTCTGCACCGGCTTGCTGTTGGTGACATCCATGGCAAAGGTCTTGGCATCCCATGACTCGGGCTGGCTGAACTTGATGTCGTAATCCATCTCGGTGGTGACCGGCTTGCCTTCAGGGGTCTGATTCTTTGCAAGCAGCAGCACCTTTTGGATCATCCCGGTTTCCTTGATGACGGTGAGATACATCTTCAAGCCACCGAGTTGGGTTTCAAATTCGATCTGAGATGCAGGCAGTTTGGTATCACGCGTCGAAAATTTGAAGTCATCACTTTTGATGTACAGTTGCACCTCGGTGCCCAGATATAGCGACAGGTCAGGTACCCACAGCCAGACCGGGAACATCGGCCATGCCTTTTGAATGGTTGCTGGATCCAGTGGGTCAACGTTGTCCATATGCAGATGTGACGTGCTGGCAGGGACCATCTGCGTGCGAAGAATCTTGTCCTTCCCCACCATGCGAAGTCGATCGGCCTGGACCATGATCTGCTTGTTTGTGCGATCCAGCGCGATGTCGAGATCGACTTGGTCATGCTGACTCACCGCATCAATCGTCTGGGTGATCTTGATGGTCTTGTGGACTTTGTAGCGATCCAAATCCTTGTAGGTATCAATGATCTTCTGTTGCCACTGTGAAATACTCAACGGTTCTGCCTGCGGGGTTTGCTGTGCATGAACAAGCGCTGCTGGACAGAGCATTAGCATGGCTAACAGAACATAAGACGATTGAAACTTGATGCGCATTCTGTAACTTTCAATTGGATAACAAACGATCTCGCGTGACAGGCTTTACTACCAGCGACATCTTTGGGATGCAATTCCCGTTGAATCAATCCTTGGCGAGAGTGATTTATTTCCGTGTGATTGAAACAGGCGGACCAAGCAGATCATTGATCTGGGCACGAAGCACGGTCTGGAAGTCCGACGGATTGCCGACGTGGACATGGCGCACCATGCCGTTGGCAATGATCACCGTCTGTGGGATCGCGCCAACGCGATAGGCATGAGCGACCTTGGCCTGTGTGTCCATGAGAACGGGAAGACTCAATTGCTTGACCTGCCAAACCTGGGCGATGGTCTGTTCGTCTTCACGCATGTTCACGGTCTTGACGCTGACGGACTTGCCTTCACGCATCGCCCAATCCGAAAGTTCCTGCATCACCGGCAAAGCCTGATACACCGGCGGGCCGCCCCATGAGGCCCAGAAAAACAGAACCTGCACGTCCGACTCATCGCGGTTAAGCAGGTACATGTTGCTCTGTCGATCCGACAATGAAATCGCAGGTGCGGACTGCTCCTGCATACTCAGGGCATCGACATCATTGGCACCCAGCAGGTTCGACCAACTGCTCACCGGCTGCGAGTTACTGGTATCAAAAGCAAACCATTCACGATCGAACTGCTCGTTGTGGCGGTTGACGGTGATGTTATAGCTATAGGTTGCAGGCCCGACATGACTGGCGCGTTGCACAATCGCATCACGCTCAATGGTCATGGTTTGAATCAAGGCGTTGTTCGGATCAATGCGCAGTTTCACGAGCCCCTTGCGACTTTGCCACTGCAAACCCGGGCGTCCCATGGAATCGGCTGGCAAGGTGCGAACCAGCACGCCGTTGTCAATGGGATTCCCACCGAGCAGGAATCGCACGTCAGGCATGACCTGCCGGATCAGAAACGGTGCTTTGGTCTTGAGCAATTCATCATCAATCGGACGCTGCAACTTGGACTGCAGGTGACGACCGGGAATCATGTCACTGCGATAACGCAGGTAACCTTCACTGCTGACCAGTTGCATGTCCGGTCGATCAAAGAGCAGGTTGCCCGAGGATCGGTCAAAAGCAACGTGGAGTTGCTGCATGAGTTGCCAACGACCGCCATGCTCAGATTTAATGAACTGGACGGTGGCCTGGTAAGTCTGTGTGTTGAGATACGCAGTTGAGATGCGATCCAGCATTTCCTGCGCATCGGCATCCATCTGAGCCTGTGCAGGAACGGTGATCAAACTGAGAACGAACGTGACCAGAAGACAAGTCACATGAGCCCGACGCGTCATCCATGACATGGGCGATCCTCCCTATTGGTGGCAAGGCTAAAGTTTCACTGACTATGATATGGGGATTATCGGTCCTCAACAACATTGACCAGCAATAAGTCGGAGATTTTCAGCAGATTATCAATCACAGGCCAAGGTCACCGTGTCGATTGCTGTGCAAGCATCCGACGATAGCTGAGCACATAGGCTGAGACGTCGCGTCCCTGCTTCGCATTAAACTTGGACTCGGCGCTCATGTCAGGCAGGATCACCTGCCAATCTGAAAGCGAATAACGTCCAATGGGCTCAGCAGAATGACAGGCGGTGCAGTTGGTCAGATACAGCTTCCGACCGTGATCCAGGTCTGCCATGGTGATAGCTGGATCGGCTTGTTGAGCCTGTTGTAATAACGCAACGTCGGGTGGCGGGAATCGCGTAATCAAGTTGTCGGTACAGGCGGATACCAATAAGCCTGCCGACACCAGAAACAGTGTCGGCAGGGCTCGATTGGCAAACAGTTGACAGTCGTGAATCATCTGTCTCATGAGAAAAAGTTCGTATTACGGTTCAATTAAAAGTCAAAGCCGACAAGCAAACGTGTCTGGATGTTGGGTTCACTATCAACAGAAGTTGCCTGGAAAAGTCCAGTGACCGTGAACCACCAATTGCTCTTGGAGCGGTAGGCGAAGTTCGGGCCGAAGTAGACCACATCATCGCCAGCTTCGGTGAAGTCTTCGTATTCGATTTCGTGAAGACCTTCAAAACCAACGGAGATAGACGGATTGATCTGGTAACTGACGCCGAAGGTCTGTTCAAAGACGCCCTTTTCTTCGTTGAAGTCTTTGCCTTCCCATTCGGCTTCGTAGACGAGGTTGTAGGCAAAGTTCCAGTTGTCGATTTTCTTCTGCAGGAGCAGCTTGGCTTCAACAGCCAGTTTTTCATCACCAAAGAGAAACTCTCCGTACAGAGCTGAGCCCAGGAAGTCGGTGGTGGGATTGGTGAGATTGTAGATGCCTTCGATGGCAAAGGTACGCCATTCGGTTCCGTCATTGCTCACGGATGCGCCATCGGTGTAACGCCAGTCCGAGAGATACAAACCAAGCTGGAACTTGTCGGTGACACCGAATTCCAACTCATGACGAAACTCAATGCGGTCATACTCCGGGTCCGTGTCCTTGTCGGTCTTCCAGGTGACCCACTGCTCATATTCCCACGCCCCCTTAGGCTGTGTGGTGGTTTCGTAGACATAGGTGAAGTTACGGGTCCCAGCAGATGCCTGATTGGCAATGAGGCAAAAAGCGAACACAGCCAAAAGCAAAGACGCGGTCTTGCGGGTGCGACGGGAAAAACTGGACATTGTACGAATCATGAGGTGTGGCTCCATTAAATGCTATTGAGACTTAGATTCAGGTGCAGATATTAAAGACTCGTTCAGAAACGTCAACAAGGTCACCTGGATTTTGTCAAAATTATTTTGGAGTTAAGAATAATTCTAAAATAATGAGCTTCATCGAATCTGGAATAGGAAAGTCGGCATTTTAAGCGTTTCAGCCGGTATAGGTATGATCGAACAGGTAAAAATCGACAGGCAAATATGCCTCTGCGGCAATGTTGCACTTGTCATCCGTCCGCCCCTCCGCTACGATCCGCCTTCTATCCCAATTTTGGACGGCCTGTATGTCTTCCAATGGGACAAAACGGACACAGAAAGCTTTTGAAACTTGATGCCTCATTGACTTACAAGAAGGATGAAAAATCTCATGACTGACCTCATCGCCCCGCATGGTGGCCTGGAAGCCCCGGTTTGCCGCACCGTCCCCGCCGACAAGATCGACGCGTTCAAAGCCTAAGCCGCGAGCCTGCCCAAGGTGCCCGTCTCCGCCGCCGACCTGTCAACGGTCTACCGCATTGCTGACGGCACGCTTAGCCCCCTGACCGGCCCGATGACCAAAGACGTCTTTGACCGCGTTCTGGACGAAAAAGTCATCGCTTCCAACGGCAAGGATTATGCCTGGACCATTCCGCTGAGCCTGCCTGTTACTGCCGATCTGGCTGCCACGCTCAAAGCCGGTACCAAAGTCGCTTTGACCAACGAAGCTGGCGATGACGTTGCCATCCTCGATATTGCTGATGTCTTCGAATGGGATAAGCCCCGTTACCTCAAGGCAGTTTACGGTACCGACCGTACCGATCATCCCGGTGCCGACATGGTGCTGGTCAAGGATGCTGACAAGAGCCATCTGGTCGGTGGTGAACTTCAGGCTCTCCCCCAACCCAAGAACGATGCCTTTGGCAAGTACGTGCTCACTCCCCGCGAAGTCCGCAGCTTCATCGCTGACAAGGGCTGGGATGCTGTCGTCGCTTTCCAGACGCGTAACCCGCTTCACCGTGCACACGAGTATGCATTGGTCTACGGTTTGGAAACCCTGCTCAAGCAAGGCAAGAATGCCGGTGCCGTTTTGAATCCGTTGGTCGGTGAAACCAAGGGTGATGATGTGTCCGCTGAAATCCGTATGGAAACATACGAAAAGCTCATCGCTGATGGCGAAATGGGCGAAGGTGACAGCGACAAGGAACTTTGGGCCAAGCTCGGCGAAGCCGTCCCCGCTCGCGTTGCACTTCTTGGTTTGGACATCAAGATGTTCTACGGCGGTCCTTCCGAAGCCGTCATGCATGCCATCTACCGTCAGAACATGGGTTACACCAACATTATCATTGGTCGTAAACATGCTGACGCCCCGTTTGCTGATGGTACCGCCATCTGGGGTGACTTCGACGCACAGGAAATCTTCACCAAGCTCAATGGTGAACTGCTCATCCAGCCCGTCAACGTCGGCTTTGCAGCTTACTACGAATCCCTGGGTCGCGTTGATCTCATGGAAAACCACAGCGACGAAAAGCCCGTCTTCATCTCCGGCAAGCAGGTCCGTGCGACCCTTCAGGCTGGCGAACAGGTAGACCCCCGCATCATGCGTCCAAGCACCAGCGCCATCCTCGCTGCTGCCATGAAGCAGTAACCCCCGGAAGTTCCTGAGAAAACTTCTCCCGGGACATCCAACAACGCAATACACAACAAAACCCTCGTTGGGAAACCGACGAGGGTTTTTTGTTTCGCTAAAATTTAACATCATTAAGCTGATTCAAAATTGGATCACGTCCGCCCACAAGGTTACATTACTGCTCTGACTTGAACTGTTGTTTTACCGAAAGGTTCACTCCCATGTCCGACGCCCCGCTTATGCTCAGTATCAGTGGTCTTCGTGGTTTGATTGGCAAGTCGCTGACGCCATTGGTTGCTGCACAGTACGGTACTGCGGTCGGCATGTGGTTTAAGACACAAGTCAAAACGCCCAAGATCGTCGTCGGGCGCGACAGTCGGCCTTCGGGTGAGATGATCCAGAATGCCTTTGTCTCGGGTATGAGTTCGGTCGGCTGCAAGGTGGTCACGCTCGACATTGCCACCACGCCCGGCGTTGCTTTGATGATCGGTCGGCTGCATGCTGATGGTGGTATCGTCATCACTGCAAGCCACAACCCCATTCAATGGAACGGCATTAAAGTCCTGCGTCAAGACGGTGTCGCACCCGCGCCCGAACAGGCTCAGCAGATCATTGATCTATTCAAAAACTTCAACCCCAAATATGTTGAACCGGCTCAGATTCCGGAGACGACTTTCAACGACACGCTGCCATTGGTTCATATGCAGGTGATTGAACAGAACATCAATACTGACCTGATTCGTCGTCGCCGGATTAAGGTGGTTCTCGACTCGGTGCATGGTGCTGGTGCGCCGGAGACTGTGGAACTGCTGGATCACCTGGGTGTGGAGTTGATTCACCTTTACGCTGAACCGACCGGACTTTTCCCGCATACGCCTGAACCGACCAAAGAGAATCTCACGGAGCTTGCTGCAGCGGTCAAGGAACACGGCGCTGCCATCGGTTTTGCCCAGGACCCGGATGCGGATCGCCTGGCCATTGTCGATGAAAACGGAACCTACATCGGCGAGGAATACACGCTGGCGTTGTGTGTCCTGCACCTGTTCATGCAGGACGACTGTCGACCGAAGGTCACCGTTGCCAACCTGTCGACCAGCCGCATGATTGATGACATTGCAGCGAAGTTTGAGGGGCAGATCCATCGCAGTGCCGTCGGTGAAGCCAACGTTGCCAAACTCATGCAGGAGAAGAAAGCTGTCGTCGGCGGTGAAGGCAATGGTGGGATCATCTGGCCCAAGATTGGTTACGTACGCAACTCACTGGTTGGGATTGGTCTGATGCTGGAGATGCTTGCCATGCAGGATAAGCCGCTTAGCGAGATCGTTGCCACCATCCCCAGCTATGCCATTGTCAAGGACAAGGTCGACATCAAGCCCGGTATGTCCGACACCATCGAGCCTTCGCTGCGCAGCGCGTTTGGTGACGCTGCGTTTGATACCCAGGACGGTGTCCGCGTTGATTGGGAAGACCGCTGGGTGCATGTCCGCCCGAGCAACACTGAACCGATCCTGCGTTTGATCGCTGAAGCGCCGGATGAAGCCGCCTGTCGCGAACTCATCGACAAGTGCGCCAAGGCAATGGGACTGTGACACATTGAACCGCTTGCGGTTTAGCAGTTATCATGTCCCCATGAGCAAAAAGAAAAAATCCGTCACGACCCCCGACCATCTCAAAGCCCGCATCAAGTCTTTGCAAACGCGATTGAGAGATGCCAACCTTGATGGTTTACTCGTGAGTAATCCGGTGGACATTCGATATCTCAGTGGCTTTGTCGGCGATGACAGTTGGTTACTCGTCCGCAGTCGCAGTAGCATCGTCCACATCCTTTCGGACTTTCGGTTTGATGAGCAGATTGCCAACGAAGCACCGCATGCCAAAGCGATCATGCGCAAGACCACCTTGTCCAAGGAACTCAAAAAACTGGTGGACAAATGCAAGCTCGAAAAAATCGGCATGCAACAGGACGATCTCACCATCGCTCAATCCAAAACAATCACCAAGGAACTGGGACGCTCTTGCGTCAAAGCCATTGACGATGGTTTACTGATACAACGTGCGGTCAAGGACAAGACCGAAGTCAAACCGATCCTCAAAGCTTTGGACATCCAACAGGAAGCATTCAAGCGGATCTGCGAATACATCGAACCGGGCATGACCGAGTATCAAATCGCTGCGTATCTGGAATATCAGATGCGGTCGCTGGGTGCAGACGGGACGAGTTTCCCGAGTATCGTCGCGGCCGACGCCAACGCATCGCTGCCTCACGCGATCCCGGGCAAGAAAAAAGTCCGCAAAGGTGGCATCATTCTCATCGACTGGGGCGCCAAATTGGGCGGGTACTGTTCGGATCTCACCCGCGTGATTGCGATCGGGAAAATGCCCGCCAGGATCAAGGAAATTTATCAAATCTGCCTTGATGCCCAGATGGCTGCCATCGACGCCATCAAGCCGGGGATCAAGCTATCCGACGTGGATGCTGTAGCACGCGATATTATCACTAAAGCCGGATATGGCAAGCAGTTCGGCCATTCACTGGGCCACGGCATTGGCCTTGACATTCACGAACAACCTGTCTTGGCATCACGTGCTCAGGGTGTGCTCGAACCGGGACATATCGTGACCGTGGAACCGGGAATCTACCTGCCTGGGATCGGTGGGGTAAGGATTGAGGATGACGTTGAGGTGACGGCGAGGGGCAAAAAAGTTCTGTCGGACTTGCCTAAAACGCTCGAATCAACGATCATTTAATGCTCGATACGAAGCGGGCAATGGATTGTAGCCGCCCACATTGAAATTTAACACGGAACTTTGTCAATGGTTGATCTGAAAAAGCTGCGTGAATTGGTCAAACTGATGGTTGATAACGACATCGCCGAAGTTGACCTTCAGGATGAAGCAGAACACATCAAACTCAAGCGTGCTGGCCAGGACCAGCCGGTTGTCGTCGCCCCGGCACCCCCGGCACCGGTCGCTGCCCCGGCCCCGGCTGCTGCCACCGCACCCGCTGCCGCTCCAGCTCCGGCTGCCAGTGAAGACGATGGACTTCTGGAAATCACCAGCCCCACCGTCGGCACCTTCTACGAAGCCTCCAGCCCCGACGCCAAGCCGTTTGTAGCCGCTGGCTCGAAGGTCACCGCTGACAGCGTGGTCTGCATTATTGAAGCCATGAAGGTCTTCAACGAAATCAAGTCCGAAGTCAAGGGTACCATCGAAAAGGTACTCGTTGAAAATGGTCAGGCTGTCGAATTTGGTCAGCCACTGTTTAAAGTGAAACCCAACTGATAAGAAAAGGGATTAGGGATTAGGGATTGGGGATTAGGGTTGAAATCAATCCTGATTCTCTGCATTCTGACGCCCTTTTACTGATCTATGTTTTCACGCATACTCATTGCCAATCGTGGTGAAGTGGCGGTTCGCATTATTCGTGCGGCCCGTGAAATGGGCATCGAAACCGTTGCCGTCTACTCCACTGCTGATAAAGACTCCTCGCATGTGAAGCTTGCCGACCAGGCCATCTGCATCGGCCCGCCGGTGGCATCCGAGAGTTACCTCAACATCCCCCGCATTATCTCCGCTGCCGAAGTCGCCAACGTGGATGCGATCCATCCCGGCTACGGCTTTTTGGCGGAGAACGCGCACTTTGCTGAAGTCTGTGCCTCCTGCAACATCAAGTTCATCGGCCCATCGGTCGAGTGCATGAATCTGCTGGGCGACAAGGTTTCCTGTAAGCAGTTGGCTATCAAACAGAAGGTGCCGACCTCTCCCGGTTCCAAGGGGGCGATCGATTCGGAAGACGAAGCACTGAAGATTGCCAAGCAGATCAAGTATCCCGTCATCGTCAAAGCTGCTGCTGGTGGCGGTGGTCGCGGGATGCGTGTTGCCCATAACGACATCGCCTTGCGTAAAGCTTTCCAACAGGCTCAGCAGGAAGCCCAGGCTGCTTTCGGCAACCCCACGGTCTACGTCGAAAAATTCATCGAAAAGGCCCGCCACATCGAAGTCCAGATCATGGGCGACGAGCATGGCAACGTGGTTCATCTCTGGGAACGTGACTGCACCATGCAGCGTCGTCACCAGAAACTCATCGAAGAAGCACCGTGTCCCATCCTCACCGATGATGAACGTAAAGATCTTTGTGCCGCAGCAGCCCGTTTGTGTCGTGCAGCCAAGTACGCCGGTGCCGGCACCGTTGAATTTCTCATGGATGGTAAGAGCAGAACGTTCTACCTCATGGAAGTCAACACCCGCGTGCAGGTCGAACACCCCGTCACCGAAGCCATCACCGGCATCGACATCGTCAAGATGCAAATCCGCGTTGCAGCCGGCGAGAAACTGCCCTTCACCCAGAAGCAGATCAAGCGCAACGGTCATGCGATTGAAGTCCGCATCAATGCTGAAGACCCAGCCCGCAACTTCACGCCATCACCCGGCAAGATCACCAACTTCGATCCCCCCGGCGGCCCTGGTGTCCGCGTCGACACTCACTGCTACGGTGGCTATGTCGTCCCGCCCAACTACGACTCCATGATCGCAAAATTGATCGTCCACAAACCCACCCGCGAAGAAGCCATCCTCGGCATCCGTCGCAGTCTCCGTGAGTTCAACGTCCAGCCGATCAAGACCACCATCCCCCTGCATCAAGACCTGATGGTCAACGGCAACTTCCGCCGCAGCGACATCGACATCCACTTCGTCGAACGCCTGCTCGAACACAAACCGGGCTAACCCCTGGAAGTTGGAAATTGCTCAAGGCAATTTTTACCGCAGAGACGCAGAGAACCGCAGAGGTTCGCAGAGAAGAATATTAAAAACAAAACACCGCGTGGTTATGGCCATGCGGTGTTTTTTGTTTGAGTACATTTAGCCGCATTGCTTGCGATGCGCTTTTTCCAATACCGCATAATGGCAAAGCGCATCACAAGTGATGCGGCTAAATATTGATCTATAAAAACTCTCTCTTAACTCCGCGTCCTCTGCGCCTCTGCGGTTCAAAAAATGTCTTGATCATTTCACCACCATCCGCCAGCAACGGTGAATGCGTTTGTTGCGGAAGTCCTCCGGGACGGTTTGTTTGCTGATCTCGCGGATGTCGTACATCTGAGCCAATGCATCTTCATCGAGTTTAAAGCGGCGGAAGTTGTTGGAGAAGTAGACCACGCCAGCGGCGTCCATCACCTTGTGGAGTTTGGTTAGCAATAACACGTGATCCTTTTGCACGTCCCAATCGTCATCGGTGGACTTGCTGTTGGAGAACGTGGGTGGGTCGACGACGGCAAGGTCGAAGGTGTCGCCCGGTTCGAGTTCATCTAGGAGCGTCATCACATCGTGACGGATAAAGCGATGGCCTTGCTGCTCGGTGAAACCGTTGGCCTGCATGTTCCAACGTGACCAATCGACATAGTTGTTGGATAAGTCGACGGTGGTGGTGGATGAGGCGCCCCCTGCTGCTGCGTAGACGGAGAAGCTGCCGGTGTAAGCAAAGAGGTTGAGCATGCGTTTACCGGTGGCTTCATCGCAGACCATCGCTCGCGTGTTGCGGTGATCCAGGAACAGGCCAGTGTCGATGTAGTCCGAGAGGTTCACACGAAAAGTTAAACCAGCTTCAACCACATCAATGCAATGCGCATCTTTGGCAACGGGGGTGTACTGCTGCGTGCCGCGTTGTCGGCCACGGTGTTTGACGAAGACTTTTTTCTCGGGGATTTCCAAAACCTTGCCCGCGACTTTGGCCATGTATTCGAGCCACGTTTCATGTTCTGCAAGCGTGTGTTCGTTGGGGCGTTCGTACTCCGCGATATGCAAATGATCGTCATAGCGATCTACCACCAACGGCACTTCGGGAATATCACGGTCGTACAAGCGATAGCAGGTAATGCCACGCTTGGTCGGCCATTTGCGCATGTGTCTTGCCATCTTCGCTAAACGGTTCTCGAAAATTTGAGCTTGTTCGTCGGTGCGTTCAGGAAGTCCGCCGAAGACTTGTTTGACTTGCGTCCCCTCTTCGCGTGCAACACGGCCGTCATCAGGTGACGGGCCATGGAACTGGTAGTACTGACATTCCAGGCGACCGTTATAGAGTTTGCGACGGCGTGAAGCTTCCTGTTGGATGAGTCCTTCAAAGTCTTCAAAACCAGTAAAGACGAAAAACGACCACGTCGGAAGCTCTGCAAAGACACGCGGCATTTGCGAGTACAGATCCCGAATCTCCGGCGCATCGGACAGACGCACGCCATAAGGCGGATTGGTGATGATCACACCATGCGGTCGCTTGCTTGAGAGTTCAGAAAAATCCTGTTGCTGGAAATGGATATCCTCGCCAACACCTGCATTTTCAGCGTGTTCACGGGCATGATCCAAAATAAAACCGTCAATGTCATAGCCAAGGATGCGCTGCTGGAGGTTGGGCTTGATGGCATCCATCGCTTCTTTGCGGGCGTTGTCCCAGCGTTCCTGTGGCAGGTAGGACCATTCTTCGCTGCAGAACTCACGGTAAAGTCCGGGGGCGATGTTGCGGGCGATCATGGCTGCTTCGATGGGAATCGTTCCACTGCCGCAGAAGGGATCGACAAGCAGTCGATCGTCCCCGCGCCAGAAGGAAAGTTGGACGAGCGCTGCTGCCAGAGTTTCTTTGAGTGGTGCCGGGCCGATCCATGTACGGTAACCGCGTTTGTGTAGTCCGCTGCCTGAGGTGTCCAATAAGATGGAGACTTGGTCTTTGAAAAGGACTACATCCACAGGGTATTCTTCATCCCCTTCTTCGATCCACTCGCCGCCACGTTGGGCTTTGAGTTTTTCGACAATGGCTTTCTTGACGATTTTCTGACAGGCAGGCACGCTGGATAACTGGGATTGGACACTGCGGCCTGAGACATTGAAACGCCCTCCTTCGTCGATCCACTTCTCCCAATCGATGGCATTGACGGTATCAAAAAGAACGCCAAAGTCGCGCGCTTCAAACTCGGCAAGGCTGATAAAAACACGTTCAGCAGAGCGTAACCAGAGATTACAGGTGATGACTGATTCAATGGGCGCATCAAACTCCAGGCGACCGGTGCGCGTGGTGATCCGACTAAAACCGAGTTGCTCCAGTTCACGTCGGACGACGGCTTCCAGGCCAAAGACTGTGGTAACGACGAGATGAACCTGTTGCATAGATGATTCGATTCCGATGGTTGACGTCCGAGTAATCAAAGTTGAACGCTGCAAGGATGCACTCGTTGCTTATCCCGCGTAAATGTCGATCAAGATGGGTCTCATTTTACCCGATCATTAAACACAATGGGGTTCGGTTAACAGGTTTATTGACTGCTGCATAAGAGAAAAATTCTTTACCTATGCCAGAGATAACCTAGCTCCAGTGTGTACCAGATCGCGGCATCGACCTCGCGCCCGTTTGGTTTTAGTGACTCGGGGATGTAATTTTGACTTTGACCATTGGTCGAAAACTTGGTATTGCATACGGCACGATCCTGCTGATCCTACTGGTCAGTTCAATGGTGACCTGGTTGCTCCTGCATAATCTCCAGGGTCTTGAGACAATTGTCACGCCTAGCAATATCGTTCCCATTGTCATGCTCAGTATGGTGCTGCAGACCGCGATTTATGGCGGTGTGTGGATCTGGCTGCTTAACCGTAGTATCCGGGGAAGCGTCAAGCATCTGATCAACGGCATCAAGCGCATAGGCGATGAGCAATTCGATCAGCCTATCGCAGTTAATGAAGATGACGAGTTTGCCTTGATTGCCCAAAGCATCAACCTGATGTCTCAAAATCTCAAGCAAGCCCATGAACAGCTTGAAAGTCGCAACCGGGAACTGGAAACAGTCCTTCAAGATAGCGCCCTGGTCTCCAACGCCAATCAGGCCAATCACCGTAAATTCCTGACACTGGTCAACACACTCGTCGATAGCGTGATCACCATCAATCACCAAGGCATCATCCAGTATGCCAATCCTGCGACCGAAAAACTTTTTGGCTATGAAAGTCATGAGTTAATGGGGCATAATATCAGTATCCTCATGCCTCAGGACATGCATGTCAGACATCATCAAAGTCTTCAAAAACAGGTTCGTCGTCACGAAACAGTCCATTTGCATGCAACGCGCGAAGTCGAAGGTGTTCGCAAGGATGGCAGCCGATTTATGCTCAGCTTGTCGGTGGGACAGTTTGAACTGGATGGCGATGTTTACTTTACCGGTATTCTGCGTGATGTCACCGAAGCCAAGCGTCTGGATGAACAACTCCGCCTTGCCAAGGAGACCGCTGAACGCAGCAGTCGCGAATTGGCATCAGCGAATTTGGAGTTGGAAAATTCAGTTGAAGTTGCCAACGAACTGGCGATCAAAGCCGCACGCAGCGAAAAAACCAAGTCGGAGTTTCTGGCCAACATGAGTCATGAAATCCGCACACCACTTAACGCGATCATGGGGATGACCCAGTTGCTGTTGGAAAGTGAACTCAACAGTGATCAGCGTGAACTCTCACAGGTGATCCATCGTGCAGGCGAAACACTCATCAGCCTGGTCAATGACATTCTGGATCTGAGCAAAATCGATGCGGGTAAGGTTGAACTGGAAAACATCGAGTTTGATCTGCATCGGCATCTGAGCGATGTGTTGTCCATGGTGTCAGAACGACTGGCAAGCAAACAGCTGGACTGTTGTCTTGTGCTCAGCCCG
>PAIY01000061.1 GCA_002704825.1 Phycisphaeraceae bacterium | reverse complement strand
GGTCCCAATGGTCAATCGGCATTACGATCCGGTCACGTTTGGCGGACGAATTGTTTACAATGTCATGGACAGTCGGCCACGTTAAATCAGTTTGCCGGCGAGAATCAATTTATTGAACCCAACTTCAAACTCCCTGCCGCCGATGAGTGAGAAGCCTGACCAATTCAGTCGCCGCGATTTTCTGCGTGGCAAGATCCTCGGTCGATTTGTCGATGTGAGTACGCGTGGACTTCAATCCAAGGGGGAGCAGATCGCCAAAGCAGCTGCCCACTACGCAGCACCTGCGCATGCAATCGAACCAGCCAGAGAAACACCACGTCAGCAACTCAGGCGGTCGTTCCCGGTGATCCGCCCTCCGGGGGCAGTGGATGAAGCAACCTTTCTGGAAAAATGTACTCGTTGTGGTGACTGCATTGCCGCATGCCCGCATGATGTGATCACCTTGGCTCCAGCAAGCTTCCGCAATGCGGCAGGCAGTCCCATGATCAACGCTGCCGACGCGCCGTGTCTGATGTGCGAGGATTTTCCGTGCATTGACGTGTGTCCAGAAGATGTGCTTTTACCCCTTGAAACAGGGCATAAACACAAGATTGCCGATGCACGGATACTTGATTACAACTGCCTGAATCGTCACGGGCGTGCTGCAGAGCATTGCATGATTTGTATCGAACAATGTCCCGAAGAAGGTGCATTAATCGTTGAGGATGGTATGCCCCGGGTGGACAATGATAAATGTAGCGGCTGTGGAATATGTCATTATGCCTGCCCAGCCCCGACCAATGCTGTAGCAATGATGCCGTTGCAAGAGCGCCCCGTTGTCTTGACGATTGGAGTGTCGCCCGATGACGAATGATTCGCAGCAAGAGCCTCTGGAAACCATGACCGCTGTGATTGATCACGGCGAGTTGGTGTCCCTGTTTCGTGATGTGGCTGCGTTGACCGAGGTCATCGGCGTGAACGTTAAGGGACCGGCCATGTCACCCAATGCCGATGCATATCGTGCGGACTTGCCCGAAGCATTGCAATTACTCGAATCCGGTAGGGCACGTGGCGTGCAATTGCGATACCAGCACAATGACAGTCTCTGGATGGACACGCTCAGTCCCACCACGCATGAAGATCAATGGCAGTTGGTACGCATTCAACATAGCCTGGATGAAGCAGGCTGATTGATCCATATTCGAAATTTTATCCCAAAGAAACAAGCCGCCAGATGAATATTTCTGACGGCTTGTTTATGGCATGGGACTGTGTGATGCATTAATCATGTTCATGGTCATCGCAATCGTGACAATGGCCACTACAGGCATGTTCGTGTTCCTGCGATTCGTCGATCGTCATGGAAACGAGTCGCAACTCCATGAGCATCATGTCCAACGGCACGCGCTTGATCGCTGAGGCCTGGGCCAAGGTGGTGTGGCGTGCAAGGGTTCGACGCAGGATGGGATTGCGCAACAGGTCAAAGCCCAACGCATCAAACACGCTTGCGGTATTGGGGAACCATGCCAACACATCTGCAACCTTGTGATGCGGTTGGATGAGTTGTGGCTTGGTTGCCTGTGTGGCCTCGTCTGACAGTTCATTGCGTTTACCTTGTCGCATCAAACCCAGCAGGTGACAACCCCACCAGGTAAGACCCGAGAGTTCAAGCAAACCACTGACACCGACGAGTGCGAAAAACAGCGGATGCCAATCGGTGAGGGTTTGCAGACTCACGCGCAGAGTGCAGCCGATGTTGACCAGGATAAAGGGTCCCCATAACGCTGAGAGTGTTTTGTGATCAATGCCGTTAAGCGTCGGCACGGCTTTGGCGGCAACCCCCATGATCATCAGCGAAATAAAGCCCACCGTGATCGCGTGACGGATACTGCCATAGTACGCATGACTGAACGGAATCCCACTGATAACCTGATACACCGGCAACATCAGCAGCATCACCATGGAGATAGCAAGCCAGGCAAAGGCCATGCGGATGAACTTGCTGCTGCGATCCGCGACAGGTAATGGACGCCAGAGTTTCCAGCTGATGGGAATGATCAGACTACCTATGGTGAGCATCAGCCAGGGAACAAGCAGGAACGCTGCCCATACATGATTGTGCGTAAAACGATAGGTCAGGAACAAAGTCACTTCACCGATGATCGCCAAAAGAATCAGCGTAAATGCCGTGACACATTTTTTGTGCCCAATCTCCGGCATGGCGAAAATGCCTGGCAGTAATCGCAGACTCACTCCCAGAATCATGCACAATGCCAACCCGTGAATCTGCACATCGCGCAGCACCGCTTGATAGGTTGCGACATACCAAACCAGTTCATCACGCGTGCTTGCGGTCATGGTGTTGTAGGTATGCCAGACACTCATCGCACCTTGAATGAGAAAGAAGCCCATCGCAGCAAAGACAAAAAGCATGTAAGGCTCAAACGTCGTGTCACTGCGTTTAAAGGTAAAAACCAATTGCCAGATGAAGACCGTCACCGCAGCGATTTCCAGAAAGCCACCGAACATGGCAGCGGATAATGCCCACGTTTGCGTGTGAAAGGTCATGCCCGTGGTGCGGACGATGATGCCGATGAGCATGGCAAGAAATGTTGTGACCGCCAGTTCTGGGATTGCCAATGTGGTATGCCAGAATCGCGGGAAGGCCTGATACGCAAAGCCCATGATAAACAGGCCGACCCAACCGAAAATCTGGGCGTGACCATGGGCGTTGACATCCAGCACCGACACCCCGGTGAATGAACCGGCAAAGCCGATCTGCCAGAGTAACCATGCGCCCCAACCGGCTCCGACGGTGAGGATGACCGCGATCCCTGCCAGGAAATAGCGCCGGTAAATACTGTCAGCGACACTGGGTTGGTAGGCGTCTTCGGCGTTGGGCGTGGTGCCAAGGACAGCAATGATTTCGCTGAGCAATCGGGATTCAGCAACGCCGTGCATGCGTGCGAAAAAGCCCAGCGACTCCTGCGGGCCGTGTTGACCACCACAACCATGCAGGCCGTAGCGATCCAGAACAGGGCGGGTTTCGGGATGTTGTTTGAGCAGGTCGGGGACCATCATGTCCAGGGATAAGGATGGGTGCATGAGGAGGCTCCTTGAACGAAGGTTGTTGATGTTGCGATTACGCTTTCTTGCCACCGACGGTGACTTCGCACAGTGGCTTGATCTTGTTGTCAGGATTGAGCAATTCCGAAAGTTGCGTTGATGCAAAGGCTTCTTCCATGTCGGCCATGGCATCATCAAGTTTGCGATGCAGCGGGCAGAGTTTCTTGCCATGCGATTTAAGATTCAGCGGGCAGGTGTGTATCCGCTGCACTGGGTCGACCGCATTGATGATGTCCAGCACAGTCAGTTCATCGGGGCTGCGCGTCAGCAGGAATCCGCCGCCCAGTCCACGTTGCGACTTTACCAATCCCGCGCGTCCCAATGCCTGCATCACCTTGGACAGATAACCGGCCGGGACCTTGGTCACTTCGGCAATCTCCTGCGTGGTATGCGGTGTTTCCGGAGTGTCAGCCAACCACACGGTGGCACGCAAGGCGTATTCAGCGGTCTGAGATAGAAGCATGTTGAACCTCGTTTTCGTTTTTTTTTATCCAAATTGGATATCTGGATGTTGACATCCATTATATCCATGGCTAGCATGTGGTCAAGTGGATTTATGGATATAAATATCCAATTTAGAAAATTCAGGAGACACCTCATGCGTTATTTAAAACTTTGGGCATTATTGGCCGTCGTGATTCTCGGCTCGTTTGCCGTGCTGGGCTACTACGGCGTGAAGATTTATCGCGAAGCGCCGCCGATCCCCAAACAGGTGGTCACAACCGGTGGGGCGGTGGTTTGCACCGAGCAGGACATCCAGAATGGCAAAAACGTCTGGCAGTCCATCGGTGGTCAGGAAGTCGGTTCCATCTGGGGGCACGGTGCCTACGTCGCACCAGACTGGAACGGCGATTGGCTCCACCGCGAATGCCTGTTCCTGCTTGACCGTTGGGCAAAAGCTGAGTTTGGTCAACCCTATGAGCAAATCACCGAGTCACAACAAGCCTCACTCAAGCCGCGACTCAAAAATGAACTGAGCACCAACACCTACAATCCCGACACCGGCGAACTGGTGATCTCCAAAGACCGGGCAGCAGCGTATCGCGCGTTGTCCGACTACTATGCAGCGCTCTTCGGTGATGCAAAAACCTTCCCTGACCATGTGCAGTTTCTGGCCGATGCAGGCATGACGCCTGTGCAGTTGCGTGATGCCTACGCCATTGCCACCAACACCATCAAGCATGATGATCGGCAATCGCAAATGAATGCGTTTTTCTTCTGGTCCACCTGGGCTACGGCTGCACATCGCCCCGACAGCAAAATCTCCTACACACAGGATTGGCCTGCTGAGCCACTTATCGATCACAAGCCCACCGCGTCGATCATCATGTGGTCGATGGTCAGTGTCGTGCTCTTACTTGCAGGTGTCGGCGCGTTGTCATGGTTCTATGCGGTGCAGAAACACAAGGAAGAAGACGAACCGGAATATCCCGGCACAGATCCCTTGCTTGCCATGCATCTCACACCATCCATGAAGGCGACCCTCAAATATTTCTGGACGGTGGTCGCGTTGATCCTCGTGCAGGTTGGGCTCGGTGCGGTGACAGCACACTATGGTGTCGAGGGTGAAGGCTTTTACGGATTCCCTTTGGCAGAGTATCTGCCATACTCCGTGACGCGCACCTGGCATACCCAGCTTGGCATCTTCTGGATCGCCACGGCATGGCTTGCCACCGGTCTCTTTATCGCGCCGGCGGTGTCGGGCTATGAACCCAAGTTCCAACGAGCCGGCGTTAATTTCCTGTACGTCTGTCTGCTGATTATCGTCGTCGGTTCCTGCTTCGGAACGTGGTACGGCACGCGTCAACAGATGGGCCACGACATGAATTTCTGGTTTGGGCACCAAGGCTATGAGTATGTGGACCTTGGCCGATTCTGGCAACTGTTCCTCTTTGTCGGCCTGTTCCTTTGGTTGGGCTTGATGACTCGTGCGATCTGGCCAGCGTTTAAAAAGCCCGGAGAAAACAGGCATTTGCTCGGCCTGTTCCTGCTTTCGTCGCTTGCCATTGCCATGTTCTATGGCGCTGGATTGATGTGGGGTAAGCACACGCACCTGGCCATGGCAGAGTACTGGCGTTGGTGGGTGGTACACCTTTGGGTTGAAGGCTTCTTTGAAGTCTTTGCCACCGTGGTCATCGGTTTCCTGTTCACCCGCATGGGCCTGATCAAGACGGCAACCGCGACGGCATCGGTGCTCTTTGCGACCTCCATCTTCCTGGCGGGCGGCATCATCGGTACGTTCCATCACCTCTACTTCTCCGGCACACCGACCGCAGTCCTTGCATTAGGCTCGGTGTTCAGCGCGTTGGAAATCGTCCCCCTGACGCTCATCGGTTTTGAAGCCTACGAAAACCTGTCACTGTCCCGCGCCAAACCGTGGGTCAAGGCATACCGTTGGCCGATCTACTTTTTCGTTTGCGTGGCATTCTGGAACCTGGTGGGGGCGGGCGTGTTCGGCTTCCTGATCAATCCGCCGGTGGCGCTGTACTACATGCAGGGCATGAACACCACGCCCGTTCACGGACATACCGCACTCTTTGGTGTCTATGGCATGCTCGGGATCGGCCTGACGCTATTCTGTCTCAAGGGGTTGACCATGGACAAGCCTTGGCGCACAGGCAGCATCAGTGTCGCGTTCTGGTCATTGAATATCGGTTTGATCCTCATGGTCGTTTTGTCCCTCTTACCCGTCGGACTCATGCAGGCCTGGGCATGCGTGGACAAAGGCATGTGGTATGCCCGCAGTGCTGAGTTTCTGCAAACCGACCTGATGGAAAATCTACGCTGGCTACGCGTGATCGGCGATGTGGTTTTCTCCATCGGTGTGGCAGCTTTGGGCTGGTTCGTCTTGGGCCTGATCACCGGCTGGTCGATCCAAAAGCCTGCAAAAGAAGGTGTTTTAGACACCCCCGCATCTGTCGCACTCGACACACATTAACCCAATAACGCAAAACACAAGCCGCCAGATGAGTCCCCTGTAAAGGGAGCGAATCTGACGGCTAAAGGAAAACAAAATGACCGTCTCCATCGGCCAAAATCCCGACTCCGGCTTTGACGAACCTCTGCAACTACTCAGCGATTGTCACCGCCGGATCGAAAAATTCCTGGACATACTCATCCGTGTGGTAAAAGACTGCCCCGGGCAAAAGCTCAGCGCCGAATACCGAACAGCTTTGACTGCTGCCTTGAAATATTTCCGCAACGCGGCGCCTTGGCATACACGTGATGAGGAAGACTCGCTCTTCCCGCGCATGCGTCAGCTTGAAGATCAACGCGTTGTTGATGCCATGACGCAGATCGATCAACTCGAAGACGATCATGTACATGCTGAAAAACTGCATGCTCAAGTTGAAACACATGGCCAGCGATGGTTATCTCACGATCATTTGCCTGAGGCAGATGTCAAGCAGCTTGGCCAATTGCTAAGTGAACTGCGCGAAAAATATCGTCGTCACATCCGCGAAGAAGACGACGTGATTTTCCCGTTGGCAGGGCAGGTACTCAACGACCAACAGCTTCAGGAAATCGGCATTGAAATGGCTCAGCGTCGTGGCATTGATCCAGCCAATTACCAGCCGCGTTGTAAACATGCCAAGGCCAATCAAACACAGAACCAGTAACCTCAATTTCCAAACCAACCTTTTAACAGGAGACATCACATGACCACCATCGACACATGGACCACCGTCGGAGAACTTGTTGCAGATCGTCCTTCTCGCTCACGTGTTTTTCAGAAGCTGGGCATCGATTTTTGCTGTGGGGGCAAGCGTCCCCTGGAAGATGTCTGTCGCGAAAAAAACCTTGATGCACAGATGATTCTTGATGTCATGCTTGCCAATGAACAAGACAGTAACTCAGATGACGCCATCAATCCGTCGTCGTTAAGTCTGACTGATCTCTGTAATCACATTGAGCAGACGCATCATGCTTACCTGCGTGAAGAGTTGCCTCGTCTGGGACAGATGGCCTACCGCGTCGCCAATGCTCATGGGCAGAATCATACATGGACCATTGCGCTCAATAACACGTTCGTAAACTTTGCTGAGGAACTCTTCAGTCACATGCAAAAAGAAGAGCAGATTCTCTTCCCGGTGATCCGACGGCTTGAAGCAGGCGATGCCAATGCCTTTGGTCACTGCACTGATTCTGTGAGAAATCCCATCGATGTGATGGAAGCAGAGCATGACAATGCTGGCAATGCGCTGGAACAGTTCCGTTCATTGAGCAGTAACTTTACAGCGCCCGAAGGTGCATGCAATACCTTCCGTGCGTTGCTTGATGGTTTGCGTGAGTTGGAAGCGGACATGCATCAGCATGTACACAAGGAAAACAACATCCTCTTTCCTAAGGCCATTGCCTTGGAGAGTTCGCCTAACTGAACCGTGTTGTTAGCGTTTTTTGAATCTCAGTATTACGGAGATAGAACCATGCAATTGATCAATACCCCCATTGTGATTGAAGACCTGCTCAAGCGGGTCGAACTGCCCAAAGATGGCACGTTAAGTGTCACCATCGAACAGAGTCCGCACATGAAAGTCGTGCTCTTCGGATTTGCTCAGGGCCAGGAACTTTCCGAGCACACCGCATCGGTCCCTGCGATCATGCATCAGTTATCCGGCGAAGCCCATTGGCAGGTCGGCGAAAAGCCCGTTGATGCCAAGCCCGGCACGTGGGTCTCCATGCCTGCGAAGATGCCACACTCGATCACCGCGACAACACCATGTGTGATGCTGCTGATCATGATCAAAGGTGCCAAAGATGAATCATCTGCATGTACCTGTGGCTCGGAGTGACCGGGTTATGAACAAGTCAAGTCCAAGAATATATTATGAACAACTCGTGACGTTGCCGCATGCAGCGGAGCAGAAGAATATCACTTGATATGCGTTCGGGTTTTGGACGTGAATCAAAACCTTTGACTCAAGATCATAGCACTGAAAACAGCAGATAGCGCGTACTGATCGCGCAAAACGTCATGTTCTTTGGCAAGTCAATATTGGTTGTTGGTTACATTCAAGCAGCTTGACGTGTCACAGTGATCTTGATCACAGGCAAATGTGCGTCGTCTTTGAACCGGTTGCGTTGAATGCGAATATGAGGATGGGAAGGCCAATCTGCTGACCGGATTGGGATCGGCTCGTCGGGTTTGATGTCATTTCGCTTATTCCAGATCAATCGATAATTGTCAGATCTGAATTGAGGTTTTGTCAGTACTGTCAGTGTCAGAAATGGCGACATGTCGAAAACAACGAGCCATGGGGATGCCATCGATTGGGCTCGTGGTGTTCATCAGATCATCGCGTTACACAGCTTCAGGTTGAATGGACAACCGCAGGCCTGCCGCATGCAGCACCTTGGATAATGTATCCAAACGGGGATTGCCCTTGCGGGAAAGTGACTGATACAGCGCTTCGCGGGCGAGGTGGGTTTCCTGGGCCAGTTTCGTCATGTTGCCGACTCGGGCAGCAGCGACGTCTTTCAGGGCTTCCTTGAAAAGCTCCATGTCACCATCCGCCAGAATTTCCTCAAGGTACATCGCAGCGGTTTCAGGATCTTTGAGGATTTCCTTGCTGGTTTGAGCAAACGATCTGCTGGGTTTGGTTTTGATCATTCCTTTGCCCTTTCCTCGTAATCGACCAGATACGCTGCGGCTTTGGTAATGGCCTTGTCCTGATCTTTTTTCTCCGAGCCGATCAGTAGCAGAACAATCTTGTTGCCGATGACACTGTAAAAAATCCGATAGCCGGGGCCATAATGTTCCCGCATTTCAAAGACACCCTTTGCACCGGTGATGGGTTTCCAGTCGCCGAAGTTGCCAAGCGACGCTCTTCGGATTCGAGCATGCACTTTGGCTTGGGCACGTTTGTCCTTGACGCCTAACAGCCAGTCGCTGAACGGCACTTTGCCGTCGGCTGTGACGTATTCCTCAATCTCGTACATCGGCTCGATCCATCTTTGAGTGTAATATATAAATTACAAAAAGCAAGGGTTTTCTTATTGCTGCTTCTCCACCAATCCGTGTCGCCACCATTGAATCATAACGCATGCCGTGTCTCATGGGGATGATTGCCAGTACCCTCTGGTTTTCAAATTCAAGGTTGTTCCATTCTGGCACTGACAAAACTGACAAAACCCCCAATAGCGAGCCATCAGCTGGGTTTTGGGTATTGGCGAGATGGGTTTTGTCAGAGATGATTTGGCTTCCAACGCCACGTCGCCATACGGACGTACCGGTTGATTGGTGGTATCCATGGCCACCACAACTCACCCAAACGCCACACGGCCCAGCGTCGTGGCCTTGGGGCCAAACCAGGCCCAGTGGCCCCAGACGCCAAAATTCACAACCTGTTTTCTCCCGGTGCTTTACGCAAATCGTCCCCATGTCACCGAATCCGTCACCATTTTGTGTGCGTCGTATAACTGTCGAATAAATCGTCACTTGCAACCCACGACACCCCGTTGCCAACGTGATTGTCGACGGTTCGAGTCCGTTCACCCGCTCTTTGACAACGGCTGACAGCAAATGTCAGCCGTTGTT
>PAIY01000060.1 GCA_002704825.1 Phycisphaeraceae bacterium | reverse complement strand
CCCGCAGCGAAGCGGCAAGTGCTCAAGAAAGCACTAAGCAAGCTTCGCCAGGTCGAGGAAAAAGCTCTGGAAATCGCCAGTGCGCAACTGGACAGTCCGGAACTCCAACAGCAACTCGAGCACCTGCTGCAACCTGCCAAGACATGATCTGGCAACTGGCAGGTGTCTTGGGTGTGCATCCCGATCCGTTCACACTGCGTGAACTTTATGAGATGGCCCAGTCTCGTCAGAAACAGGACTGGCAGCACACATCCAACATGATGGCTTTGCTTGCCAACCTGCTGACGTTCAATCGTTCCCACACGTTCAAGGCAGCGGACTTTGATCCGTTTGCTCAAAGCCAGACATCTTCCGTGATCCCCCTGGACACCGAAGATGCCATGTCCTTGCTCAAGAAAACCTTTGTTCCTTCAAGGAAAGAAAAACAATGAAAACCAATCACCTGATCTTCCTGTTTATCCTCACGTTCGTTGTCCTGGGCCTGCTGAGTTTTGCGGGCTGCGATATGGGCGACATGATCCACGTCAAAACGCCCAACACCATCCAGCAGCAAACGGGCTTGGCCAGCACCATCTCGCTCAATGAAGCGGAGAGCGAATATCAACTCTGGTATCAACATATGCAGACTGCTGGCAGTCAGTGGAAATCCAACATCGAACATGCCAACGAGATCCGCAACATGGTTAACCAGTTGTCACTGTCTGCTCTCGATGAAATCGGCCCCACCGTTGCAGGCGTTCCCGTCCTCGGCCCCATGCTACCTGCTGCATCTGGACTGCTCGGCTTGTTCCTTGGCTCTAGCAAACTCCGCAAGGAAAAGGAAGACTCCTTCAACAAGGGTCTGGACGAAGGCCGCAAGACCACGGCCACTGTTTCGACGGGAGTTGTGGCCACTGCGTAGTGACCCACTTGTTTGCCGTGTCCCTTCCTGATCCTTCGTTTGCCGGAACTACTTTATGTCGCCAGGTATTGCCAGTAGCCAAAATATTCGCGCCGGAGCTGCGTACATTGAGTTGACCACGCAGGACAGCAAGCTCGTGCGTGGTCTCGACAAAGCCCAAAAGCGCGTCAAAGCCTTTGGCAAGTCTATGGGTGAGATCGGCAAGAGACTGACCGCAGTGTCGGCTGTGGCGGCGGTGCCTCTGCTCTCTGGCCTGAAAATCTATGCGGATTTTCAGCAGCAGATGGCTACCGTCGCCACGATGCTCTCGGACAGTGATGCCGAAAAATACATGGACGGATTCACCATGGGCATCCGCAAGATGGCGGTGAGTTTTGGGGAATCGACCGAGGCGCTGTCGGGCGGTTTGTATGACATCCTGTCGGCCTCCATCGCTCCGGCCAAGGCACTAGACGTACTGGGTGTTGCGGCCAAGTCTGCCAAGGCTGGGCTCACCGACACGCGCACGGCAGCCGATGCCATCACCACGGTACTCAACAGTTATGGCCTTGCTGCCGAACAGGCAGGCGATGTCTCCGATTGGTTGTTTGGCATTGTGCAACGTGGCAAAACGACGTTTGCCGAACTGGCCCCGCAGATCGGTATGGTCGCGTCCACTGCCGCCAGCGCGGGCCTGCCCTTGGACGAACTGGGCGCGATGATCGCCACGCTGACGCGCAACGGCCTACGCACCACCACGGCGATCGATTCGGTCAACGGTATTCTGCGCAGCTTCCTTAAGCCCAGTAGTGAAGCCACGGCCTTGGCCAAGCAGTTGGGTTTTGAGATGAACACTACGACGCTCAAGACTGAGGGCTTGCACGGTGTCATGGAAAAACTCGCCAAACTCCCGCCTGATGTGTTGGCCAAATTGTTCCCCGACTCTGCTGCCTTGCGTGGCATCGTCCCGGCATTGAACAACCTCAAGGGTTTTGAATCCGATCTGGATGCGATGCAAAGCCGCGCGGGCCTGGCTGACAAAGCCTATGCCAAACTCAGCAAAACATTGACGCATGCTTTTAACCGCATCAAGCAGGCTGGCATTATTGTCTTGGGCATCATGGGCGAAGCCTTGAGTGAACCCGTCGCCAAGGCGGCGGCCATCGTCTCGCAGTATGCAGGCGTGGTGATCGATCTGCTCAGTAAAAATCAGTCCCTGGTGCGCTCGGCTGCCTTGGTGATTGCTGGCATCGCTGCTGTCGGGGTGATCCTGATGACAACCGGTGTGGCAGCGCAGGCGATGGCTTTCATCTTCGGTGGTTTGTCCGGCATCATCACCGGTAGTGTGGGTGTGATTGGCACGTTACTTACGGTGTTGGGCGCATTGGTCTCGCCGATGGGCCTGGTCATCGTGGCTGCCGCAGGCATCGGCATTGCCATCCTGAGTATGACGGACATTGCCAGCAAATCGCTCAACTGGCTCAGTGATCGCTTCAATGATCTGAAGGACCGCGCGTTGGTGGCCTGGCAAGGCATCCGCGATGCGCTGGCATCAGGTGATCTGAGTTTGGCTGCTAAGATTCTCTGGCAAGCCTTGAAAGTCGAGTGGCAGCGTGGCATCTACCAAGTTGAATCACTGTGGTACAGCTTCAAGTACACCATCGTCAATGTCGCCAGCCATGCCTTCTATAAGGTGACCAAGGTCCTCGTCGACGCCTGGCACGGCCTGCGTATCCTCTGGGTTCAAACCACATCATTCCTGTCCGATGCCTGGACGACGATGACTGCAGGATTGCAGTCCACCTTCCGATCCGCCCAACTCAAGGTTGAGGAAGGCATGCACCACCTGATCGGCTTGTTCGACAAGGACTACAACGTCGACATGGCCATCAACATCGCCCGCACCAATGCCAATGCGGATAAGGCGAATATCACCAGGCAACGCGATGCAGCATTGGCTGAGAACAAACAACAATATGACTCAGACCTGGCACGCATCGATCACGAACGCCAAACCCAACAGAATCTCATCGATCAGGAACAGGCTGTTGGCAACAAGAATCGTCAGACTCAGTACGAAAAACAGATGGCCACGGCGCTCGACGATCTGGAAAAGACCCGCGCCGAATACCAACAACTACTCCAGCAGGCCGCTCAAAACAAACCCCAGCCAGGCATCCAATCCGGTGATCAACCGCCATCGCCCGACAATCTGATCGACACCCTCAAGAAGAAACTCTCCGAATTGGGTGGGCAGATTGGCTCTTTGAATCCCAACCAACAATCGCGAGGCACGTTCAATTCCGCTGCATTGCAGGGCCTCATGACGAATCAATCCATCGCACAACGTACTGCAGCCGCCAGCGAAGACACTGCCCGTTACGTCAAGAAGCTCTACAACGAAGTGCAGAACGGTGGCGGTGGTTCATCATCACTCTCCTTCGCCTAACCCCCGGAACCCCGGAAGTTGGAACATCAATATGCCTATTACCGTTGCAGAAAAATATGACAGTCGTCAAAGCACCACCGGCAGCAATGCTCAGGTGACACTAACTTACATTGCCAGTGGCAGTGACGATGATCTTGCGATCAAATCCGCTGTCGAAAGCTTTGCTCCTGAAACCTATGACGGCCTGCCCAGACAATCCGTGCAGATCGAACCGATCAGTGAAGAGTATTGGGATGCATCGGTTCGCTACGCAGAAGCCACCACTTCCAGCAGTGGGACTTCCGGGGGGCCTGAGCCAGGTAGTGGTGAGTACACCTACAGCTTCGACACGATGGGTGGCACGCAGCACATCACACAGTCGTTGGACACCGTGGGTTCGTATGCCGATTCATCGATTCCATCTGCACCCAACTTCAATGGTGCGATCGGCGTGTCCAACACCAATGGTAATGCCGAAGTTCAGGGCGTCGACATCACCGTACCCATCTACAACTTCAGCGAAACCCATTACCTCACAGTCGAGCAGGTGACGCCCGAATACAAAGGGACGCTCTTTCAGCTCACTGGCAAAGTCAATAACGCAACATTCCGTGGCTTGGCTGCGGGTGAGTGTTTATTCCTTGGCGCATCCGGCACATTGCACGGTACCGAGACTGACACAGAGACGACGGGCGACTGGGAGATCACTTACAGGTTTGCTGCATCGCCGAACAAAACCGGCATTACCATCGGAAACATCAGTGGCATTGCCAAGAAGGGTTGGGAGTATCTGTGGGTGCGATACGCCGACGTCGAGGATATGGATGCCATGGCCATGGTGAAACGTCCAATCGCAGCTTACGTCGAACAGGTCTATGAAGATGCCGACTTCAGTTTGCTGGACATTGGTTCTTGATAGAGGTGGAGCATGACATTGAAAAAAGTCAGTACCGGTGATCCCTTGGTGATCCCGGCTAACACATACAACGCGTTCATTGATGCGGCACAGGATTTTCAGCAACGCATCAAGCCACGCCAAAAGCTTGAACACTCCATGCAATCTTCCGGCAATAACTTCCGGGGGCCGGGCGGGGTGATCTGGGTTAAGAACGATTCGCCGATGGATTGTTGGCGGTACTTCATCCTCGGCATCGAAGACTCGGTACACGAGCCACAAACGATCATGGATCTGGAAGGCAGCTTCGTTGATCAAATCGTCTTCAGCGGTGTGTTCCCCGAACTCGACACCCATGTGGCGATGGACAAACACATCATCCTGCTTGAACCGATTCGAGCAGGACAGGTTGGTCGTGCGATGATTCAAGGCGTCTGCCAGGTGCGGATTATCATCACTGATGAAACCCATCAATTTGCCAAAGCACCCGTGGGCTTCCCCGCGATCATGGCATCGTCGGCCACTGGCAGCACGCAAATTCTCTGGCGTCAACCTGAAGTACCCATCGGCGAACCATGTTGGGCCATCGTCAAACTTGGTGTCCCCAGTTTGGTTGACACCACGACGCTCATTCCCTGCAAGGTCTGGCAGGACGGTGGCAGTACCGATGGCGATGCAACGACACAATGTGATCGCACCTACTTCGTCAAAACCATCGACGCCTACGACGATGAAGAGGATGGCACGATTCTCGGTGAGGAAATGACGCCCCTCAAACAACGTCCCGCAGCAGGCAAACTTGTCACCGCACCAGCAACAGGCGATGGCATCATCGGCACCGGTTATTACGTCACCAATCCCTATGACGGGTCACGTGAATTCATTCTGTATGATGCCAACGAGACGCTGGCCGTGGAGGTATGTGACGATGGGGACTGATGGTGAGTTTGATATTGACCCCCGGAAGGTTGAGACAGGAGAGTTTGGCCTTACCGAAGATGGTTTGTTCATGATCTGCGGCAAATGCTGCGGTGAGGAACCGGTGCCAGCCAACGCGTGCGCTTGTGGGCCATGTTGCTTCACCAATCAATCGCGTATTCGCATCACCTGGCAATTGATCGACTACGGCAACACGCACGAACGCTGCTGTTGCACCGATCCTGCCTTCATGGGCAACACCATCGAAATCCCATTTAGCTGTGGTGCATGGAACCCACCATATTGCCCGGGTTGTGGTCACTCGGGCATGATCGGTGGCCACCCCCAACCCAACTGCGAAAGCGACACCATCACCGGCCCACGCTGGCAGGGATACGGCATCGTTCCCGAAGGTGCAGCTTGCGGCAGTTACGTCAACGCCATGGTACTCGCCGGTTGCGATGGTGATGGCACCACGCGTTGGTATGTCACCGTCGACGGCTATGCCAACGAAGATTCGGAAGACAGCTGCGGACGAATCTTCGCAGCGTGTATTCCTTCTGCGCCTGGCACGTGCCGCAGCGCATCGATCCTCAGTGACGAACTACACAATCACAGCATCTGCACCAACATCTGGAACATCTACGACAACCCCGCCCGTGTTCAACTTCAAATCGAAGTACTCGACGAAACGAGTTGTATGGACGACGAAAGCAACTGCATCGTCGGCGATTCCAATGGTGATGGCAGTTGTTCTGATCCCGGAATTTAGGCCCACCCCAGACATTTAATTAAGGAATCAATCATGCCCACCGACTTCATCACCACGCGCCGATCAATCTGCCGTCAATGCGAACACGCTGTCGCCTGCCTGTCCCACCCGGATCGCAAATGCACTTGCGACATCGACGGCACCGATCTGAAAGTTCGAACCCAGACACCTGCGTCCAAGTGCCCATTGGGCAAGTGGGCCGATGTTCCCGTACCCAAACCCAGTCGCATCCTGCCGCCGGGTACATGGCTATCCATGTTCATCCAAGTCACCACCTTTGGCTTGGTGCGTCCCTGCACCAGGTGCAAATCCCGCATGGCCACCATGAACCGCGCCGGTTGGACAGGCCTGCCGCGCGTCTGGTGGAGATGGTTGCTGCATAAACTTTTTAGTTGCGTGAAACGCATGGATACATCACAAAAACAGCAATAAATTGATGATTTTTTAAAATTCGACATCACAAGGCACCCAGCCAATGGCATAATAGAATGTCTCGCCATTATTCATTCCTGCATCACAATCTGACTGACAGTAGGAGTCAACAAATGAATGCGATCACTCCGGAATTTGAGGCTGAATGCCGCGTATTGATAGATCAGTATTTTGCGGCCTGTCCTGATCCCGCTAAGCAGAAACGTACTCACAAGGTATTGCGGATGCTTCGTGCGAGCGAAAAAACACTCCAAGGCAAAGTGAATGGTTGGGCAGGGGGCATCATCTATTTTGTGGCCAATGAAGGCAGTTTGTCCTGTGGGGTACCAGGTATGCTCAATGCTGACTTTGAAAAATTGATGGATGTTTCGATGGAAACAGTACGCAGAAGGGCTGCATGTATTCGGGAACTGGTTTTGCTCTGACATTACAATGTGAATGCATATTGATAATTAGTTGGCATATTGACTATACTAATCATAAGTAATTATTTATTGCTAGAAATTACTTTTGCTGTATCAAACCAATTTCCATTTTAGGAGAAACTTTCTTATGGCTAAAACAGCCGCTGCAACTGAACTGCTCAAACTTGTCAAGAAACTTCAGGCAGAACGTGACAGTCACGTCAAAGCCATTGAGGCAATTGATCTGACCTTCAAGCAATTGGGTATTGATGCCGCTCCTGTAGCATCTGTTGCCAAGCCGCGTCGTGGTCGCCCTGCTGGGACTGGCAAGAAAACCAAGGTTGCCAAAGCCCCAAAGAAGAAGACGGCTAAGAAGACCAGCAAACGCACTCGTAAGACTTTTGCGGTTTCTGGCGACGAATTGGTGCTGGGTTTCGTCAAGGCCAATGCCGGCTGCACCACCGCTCAGGTCAATGAGCACTGGACTAAGGAAGGGCGTAGCGGCAAGGCCGACAATGCCTTGGGCAAGCTGGTCAAGGATGGCAAGATCACCCGTAAGAACATCAAGGGCCAACGCGGTAGCACCTATACTGCCAAGTGAGTCCGCTTAACTATTAACGCAAATTTTTCGCTCTTAGCCCCCGATTACTTGGGGGCTTTTTTATGAACATCTGCTGCTTTGATTGCATTGGCCCAAGTGCCATATAATTTTCTGGCAGCTCTTACAATTGATTCAGGATGATTACGTAGTGAGTTGAACTCGTTTTCTGGGAGCGTACAGTTTCTAAGATATTCAGTGATGTCAGATTTTGTGTATGGCCTGTGGCGTTTACGGATGGTTTGGGGATCAATTCCAGCCTCAGTTAAGGCACTATCCCAATTACCGAAATAACGGCGTGCAGCGTTATATAGCTGTGAATGCTGATGAGCTACAGCATAGCAGTACAAAGGTTCGTTGGCTTGCAGGCGGCTGAGTATCTGTTCAACAATCTTGACTTTTGTCCAGATTGGAAATTCAGATGATGGATTGGGTACGCCTGCTGAACGGATGGCCTTTTTCCAAGAGCCGAACAATTTTCTTGAAGCAACTTCTGCGGATAACGGTTCTACGTTGTATGAAGCGTAAGGTAATCCTGCTTTATAACGTTTGCGAATAAGATCAATAATTTCATTGCGGGTCCATGGGCGACGGTTGACGCGTGTTTGTTCAGGATCAAAACCAGCTACTATTAATGCCTTGTTCCATGATCCTAGTTGCTTAAGAGCGGCTTGTATTAGCCCTGCATCAACACGTCGGATTGAACCGTAATTTAATGCAATGCCTTGTTTGTCATATTTTTGAATTGTGTCGATGACTCTTTGGGCAGACCACTTACGCCGGTGTCCCACACTTTCGTGGTCAATCCCCGATGCAGTAAGGGCTTTTCCCCAGCATCCGAAGTGCCGAATGGCTGCTGTGTGTAATACTGGATTATCTATCCGTACTTGGCGTGATCGAAGAGATAAATTCTTGTTTTTTCGATGCATAATTGCATGAGTAGCGTCAGTTGGTAACGGATATGGGATTTGCCGTTTTATCGGCTTGTTTTTTTTAGTTGTTTTTTGTGTAGTTATGTGATCTTTTCTCTTAATACCTGCCGCTTTTAGTGCTTTTTCCCAGGTGCCAAAGTGGCGCCATACACCAAGAGCAATTCTGATTGGATGGCTACGTAAATAACGCCACTCATCTGAGTCTTTTGGACAATTCCGAAGATAATTGATGATTTCTTTTTTTGTATAAGGTGGGTGCTTAATTCTGACAGTGTCATAGTCAATGCCTGATTCAAGGATGGCTGTTTCCCAACTACCAAAATGCTTTCTAGCAGCGTCGTATAGCTGGGGAGTTTCCTTGACAACAGATGCACAATTCAGTGGTTTTCCTACTTGTTGTCGGATTAGAATTTGTTCCATGATTTTGACTTTTGTCCAACTTGGATATTTTCCAGAAGGCTTAGGTCGGCCAGCAGCACGTATCGCTGCTCTCCATGTTCCAAAGATGCGTTGTATTGCGGATATGATGGATGTGGGCAAGATTGAACTAGCTGTACATGGTAGGCCTGTATCAATGCAATGGCGGATGTGATTAATAATGGAATCTCTTGTCCAGACACGGCGGTTGATGCGAATTTGATCTGGGGCATAACCTGCAGCAACCAGTGCATTATCCCAATTCCCAAAGCGTTTTTTACATGTTGATACAAGTCCACAATCGACTTTAATAGCAGCGGTCAGGTTTAAGGGGATATTACGACTCGCTAGATATTGAATTCTCTTAATTAAACTACTTTTTGTCCATAAGCGCTTTTTAGAGATTTTTTTTGGGTTGAATCCTGCAGCAGATAATGCATTATCCCAACTGCCAAAGTGCATCAATGATGCATTGCGTAAGATTGAATTTGATTCACGAATGACACGGCAGTTGATAGGGCGTCCTTCTTTATGCAATTTCTGGATGGCACGAATAACATCGTCTGGAGAAGGATAAGCAATCAAACTCCTGCATTTTGGTTGTACGTTAGGTTTGGGAACACCAGCAGCAAGTCTTGCTGTTGTCCATGAGCCAAATAGCCGGCGAGCGGCGGGCCTGATGGATACGGGTAAGATTGTGCTGGATGCATACGGCAATCCGTTTTCAGCACAATGACGAATATGATTAATGATGGAATCCTTAGTCCAAGGTTGTCGGTTAACGCGAATTTGTTTTGGATCATAACCCGCAGCAAGTAGTGCATTGTCCCATGAGCCAAACTGCTTTACACACGCCTCCGGAAGGCCACCTCTAACTTTACTAACTGACGTCGTATTTAATGGAATGTCAAGATTGTCAAGGTCGCGTATTGCTCCAATTAAACTCTTTTTTGTCCATTTTGGCCTTTTCATGATTTCATCAGGATCGAACCCAGCAGCAGTCAAAGCGTTATTCCAGCGACCAAAATGAATACGTGATGCTGACTTAAGGACAGGATTAGATTTTACAATTGCACGGTAATTGATAGGGCGGCCTTTCTTGTGCAAATTCTGAAGGGCCCGAACAACATCGCCTTTGGTGGGATAGGCAATCAGGCTTTTACATATGGGGCGATTTCGTGCTTTGCGTCTTGTTCCCATTTCTAACCCCAAGTTTTTTATATTGAATCAGCACCAAGCTAAGTTATTAATCTGAGATTTTGCTGTCATTTTCGACCAGTATTGATTCGAGGAAATGAAGATCGTCTGGATAATGCGATGTTAGATAGTTCTTCAATTCAGGATGATTGATGATTTGCCGAATGTAAAAGACCAGCTTTAGTAAATCAGCAACGTATTGTCGGTATAGGGAACTGTAAAAGTCATAGTGCTTTTCGACTTCAGTCAGCTTTTTAGTTAAGTCCTCTTTGCTGTTTAGTGAACGTTGCCACGGCGTATTTCGGCGCTTTTTACTGCGGTTGTCAGTTTGGGTGGTCAAAATCTGAGCCTTAGCGAACGGCAAGCTCCAATCGCCACTGCCTTGCATGAGTTTAAGGATTTCCAGTTGTCTTTTGGGCGTGACATAGGTCAGTTCCTTGGCAACGGACTGTAATAACGTTCCCTTTTCAAGTTCGGCCAGGACTTCTGGGTGTAGTTCCTTGTAGATGGATGTGTTCATGCGAGATTTGAACGACCTGATACCAAATGCACTTGCAATGGTTATTTCATCAAGATTTTCAAGGGCTTTGCGAAGCATTCGAGCTTCTTCTTTGGAAGACAGGTGGTTGACCTGTCTGTTTGGGGTGTAGAGATCGCGGCTATCAAGTACCAGGCAAGGAACTGTCTCAATGCCGAGTTCCTGCATGACTTGGTAGCGTAGAAATCCATCCAGTATGAAATACTGCTCGTTTTCTTGGCAGACACAGAGCGGCTCGATTAATCCGACGGTTTTGATGTTGGCCAGTAATTTGGTATGGTTCTTTTTGCTGACCGTTCGTTTACGAACAGGAATCAGTTTGGTGATAGGAACATCAACACCTTTGACATTTGCAGATTCAAGT